>CAZONY010000046.1:0-12265 GCA_964581215.1 uncultured Chitinophagaceae bacterium
GTGGATAGTCCTGCGGCTGCGAGCCATTGATCGGGACCGTTAGCCGGCTCGCCGCCGCGGAGTCCAGTCGCTGCCGCTCCTGGCTTCCTGGTGCCGAGTAGCGGAGTCGCGGCCGTTCACCGCTTTTCGCCCTCGGCCGCACCGATCGGGCCGAGGTAGGGATAGGCGTCGAACGCATCGCCCCGACCGGCGGCGCGCGGATCGCCCGTCGCCACGAGTCGCTCGTCGAGCCGCCGCGAGAGCGTGGCTTTCACCTCCGCATACCCGGGATCCGCCGCCCTGTTCACGCCTTGCCCCGGATCGCGACGGAGGTCGTAAAACTCCTCCGCCGGACGCTTCGCAAACGCGAGATCGAAGAACGACCGGACCCCCGCCTCGTCGCGGTGCTCGACGAGATAGCGCTTCGTCGGGCTCGCGTCGCAATCGGCATAGGCCCAGCCCTTGGTCGATCCCGTCGGGCAGCCGCTCGGCCAGCGATCGGACGCGATGTTCCTGATGTAGAGAAAGTCTGCCGTGCGGAGGCCCCGCATCGGATAGCCGCCCAGCGAGGGCGATTCCTGCGCCGGCACATGCCGCTCCCGACCCACGAGCGCATGGTCGCGGGCCGGATCGATCTGCCCCGCCCCCGCGGCCGTGAGCAGAGGCAGAAGCGACCTGCCGGTCATCGCGGCCGGCGTGCCCACCCCCGCCGCCTCCAGCACCGTCGGAGCGAGATCGGCCAGCGACACGAAATCCGTCACGCGGCGGCCGGGCTTCACGGCGGCCGGCCAGCGCACCGCCAGCGGAACGTGCGTGCCCGAGTCGTAGAGATGCCCCTTGTGCCGCGGAAACGGCATCCCATGGTCGCCGGTGATCACGACGATCGTGTTGGCCGCCTCGCCCATCTCGTCGAGCACCGCCAGCGCCGCCGCCACGTCGCCATCAAACCGCTGCACCTCGAAGAGATAGTCGGCCAGGTCGTCGCGCACGATAGCGCAGTCGGGCAGGTCGGCCGGCACCCGCACCCGCGCCGGATCGAGGCCCCCCCTCCGGCCGCTGCCCGCGTCATACGGCCGGTGCGGATCGCTCGAGCCGAGCCAGAAGCAGAAGGGCACGCCGGCAGGCCGGGCGGCGAGAAATTCGCGGAGGCCGTTCTTGACCGGCGCGCCCGCCGGATGCCGCGTGCGGCCCGCCGCCTGCCAGTCCCCGGGCCCCCACGCCTTCCGCCAATGGCCCACGTGGTAGCCGGCGTCTTCCAGGAGCAGCGGGTAGACGGGATGCTCGGGGGCCAGCGAACTCCAGAGATTCGCCCCCGCCCCGAGCTGCCAGGGATACTGCCCGGTGAGCATCGAGTTGCGGGAGGGCGTGCACGAGGGAGACGTGACGAACGCCCGCTCGAAGAGCACGCCCTCGCGGGCCACGCGGTCGAAGGCGGGCGTGCGGACCACCGGATCGCCGTAGGCCCCGGCATCGGGCCAGCCCCAGTCGTCGGCGACGCAGACGAGAATGTTCGGCTGCGTCGGCGGCGTCGCCGCGGCCGGCGGCATGCCGCAGAGCGAGAACACCGCCGCCCAGGCCGCGACGCGGGAAAGCCGCCATCCCCAGCCGACCACGCGCGCTTCCATCATCGACACGCCATCCCATGAAGGTCTGCGACCCGCGCGGGCCGCCGGCCGAAACGGTAGCATACGCCCGGCTTTCCCCCCCGCGGAGAATCGAAGCATGCCCCGGTCGCTCCCCCCGCTCCTCCTCGCCGCCGCGCTCGCCTCCCCCGGCGTCGGCCGGGCCGCCGATGCCGATCGCATCCTCCACGGCGGCCCGATCGTGACCGTGAACCCGGCCCAGCCCGCCGCCGAGGCCGTGGCGATCGCCGCCGGCCGGATCGTGGCCGTGGGCACGAAGGCCGACGTCATGCGGCATGCCGGCCCCGCGACCCGGATCACAGACCTCGCCGGCCGCACGCTCGTGCCCGGCTTCGTGGACGGCCACAGCCACTTCTTCACCACCATCGACGTGCAGACCGAGGCCCTCGTGGCCTCGCCCCCGGCCGGCCCCTGCCGCACGGTGGCCGACGTGATCGCCGCCCTCGACGCCCTGCGGACCGCGCGAAAGATCCCGGCCGGCAGCTTCATCCTCGGCTACGGCTACGACCCCGACCTCCTCGCCGAAAAGCGGCCGCCCACGAAGCAGGAGCTCGACACGGCCTTTCCCGAGCATCCCGTGATGATCGTGCACGTGTCGAGCCACGGGGCCATGCTCAACTCGAAGGCCCTCGCCCACTTCGGCATCACCGCCGCCACGCCGACGCCCGCGGGGGGCGTGATCGGCCGCGAACCCGGCTCGCAGGAGCCCTCGGGGCTGCTCTTCGAGACGGCCTTCCTGCCGATCTTCGCCAAGCTCCCGGGCCCGGCGCCCGACGAGCAGCTCGCGCTGCTCGTGAGCGGCCAGCGGCTCTACGCCCGGGCCGGCATCACCACGGCCCAGGAAGGGGCCACGATGAAGCAGCAGCTCGACCTGCTCCGCATCGCGGCCGACCGGGGGCTGCTCGAGATCGACGTCGTCGCCCTCCCCTTCATCACGGAGATCGACGAGATCTTCGCCGGCAAGCCGCCGACCACCGAGAAGGAATACCGCGGCCGGCTGCGGATCGGCGGCGTGAAGATCGTGATGGACGGCTCGCCGCAGGGGAAGACGGCCCACTTCACCACGCCCTACCTCACCGGCGGCCCCGCCGGCGAAAAAGACTGGCGGGGCGAGCCGACGTTTCCGCAGGCGGTGCTCAACGACATGGTGAAGAAGGTCTACGAAGGCGGGGCGCAGCTCTTCGTGCACGTCAACGGCGACGCCGCGCTCGACGACTTCCTCGAAGCCCATCGGGCCGCCTCGGGAGACGATCCGGCCCGCGACCGCGGCACGGTGGGCATCCATTCGCAATTCATCCGCCGCGACCAGCTGGAGAAATACCGGGCGTGGAAGATCACGCCATCCTTCTTCACGATCCACTGCTTCTATTTCGGCGACGTGCACGTGGCCAACCGCGGCGCCGCCCAGGCCGACTTCATCAGCCCCCTGCGCACCGCCCGCGACCTCGGCCTGCGGCCGAGCAACCACACCGATTTCAACGTCGCGCCGCTCGACCAGCTGTTCACGATCCACACGGCCGTCAACCGCGTGTCGCGGTCGGGCCGCGTGATGGGGGCGAGCGAGCGGGCCACGCCGCTGGAGGCGCTGGAGGCGATCACGATCGACGGCGCGCGGCAATACCGCGAGGAGGATCGCAAGGGCTCGATCGAGACGGGCAAGCTGGCCGACCTCGTGATCCTCTCGGCCAACCCGCTCACGGCGCCGCCGGAGACGATCCAGCACATCCGCGTGGAGGAGACGATCAAGGAAGGCCGCACGATCTGGCCCGCCCCGGATCGGTAGCCCGCCCCCCTCGCCCCGCCCTCACCGCTCCGGGGGGATCTCGCTGCCATGCGGGTCGCTGGCATGCCGGCCGAGGTCGGCCTCGATCTGGCGACGCACGTCGGCGCCGAGATGATGCTCCATCCATTCCGCGGGCGGATGCAGGTGGTCGAGCGGGAGGTCGGCGTGTCGCCCCAGCCAGGCCTCCCACAGCCGGTGCGACCGGACGACCGTCTCGGCCTCCTCGCGGCCGCGCGGATCGAGCGTCCAGCGGCCGTTCTCCCGCCGCAGCCGGCCGATCGTCGCCAGCCAGGCATGCGCGAGGCGATCGACGAGGCCGTGGGGCGCAGCCCCGACGGCCGCGCCGGTGCCGGCCGCCTCATCCCGCCGCCAGACCGCCGCGAGCTGGTCTTCGCAGGCCACCCGCCACCGCAGCCAGGCCCGGCCCAGGCCGCGGGCCAGCAGCCCATCCTCGGGGGCGAACACGACCGCCAGGGCATACCCGATGCCGAGCACGACGGCCATCATGCCGGCGGCGCTCGTATTCCATCTCCAGGCGGCGCCGTAGCCGAGCACGGCCCCCACCACGGCTAGCGCCACCGCGATGCCCATCACATGGGATAGCCGCCGCGCGAGCAGCTCGGCCGTCGCGGCCGGCACCACGAGCATGGCCACCACGAGGATCGCCCCCACCGCCTCGAAGCCGGCCACCGCCGTCATCGCCGTGGCGGCGAGGAGGCCCGTCGTGGCCGCGGCCACGGGCAGCCCCGCGGCCCGGGCGGCCTCGGCATCGAAGGCGACGAAGACCTGCAGCCGCCAGGAGACGGCGATGCCGATGCCGACCACCGCCAGCACGACCAGCCCGGTGAGAAACGCCCGCGGCACGTCCACGCCCAGCACGGCGACCGTGTCGAAGGGCACCAGTTCGAGGATGCCGTACAGCACGCAGCCGGGGTCGAGATCGATCCGCGAGGCCGCCGCCGTGACGAGGACGACGCCGAGGGCGAAGAGCGTCGTGAACACGACACCGGCCCCCGCGTCTTCGGCGAGCCCCGCGCCATCGCGCAGCGCCTGCGTGAGCCATACGGTGACCAGGGCCGCCGCCACCGCCCCGACGATCACGAGCGGCCCGCCCGGCCGTCCCCCGGCGAGCACGGCCAGCACGATCCCCGGCAGCACCGCATGGCTGATCGCATCGCCCAAGAGGCTCATGCGGCGCACCACGAGCAGCGTGCCCACCAGCGCCGCGCCGGCCGACACGACCGCCGCCGTGGCCATCGCCCAGCCGTGCATCGGGCCGATCGCGCCGGCCAGTTCGCCGATCGTCATGCGCTCTCCCCCGCCGCCCGCAGCCGCGCGGCCGCGAGCGAGATCGCCAGGAGCGCGGCGGCCACGAGCACGATCACCGGCCCCGTGGCCAGCCGCGGCACGATGGCGCTGATCGCGACCCCCGCCACCGCGCTACCCATGCCAAACACCCCGGCCAGGAGGAGCATCGTGCCCAGTCGATCGGTCCACTGCCGCGCCGCCACCGGCGGGATCACGACGAGCGCCGTCACCAGCACCGCGCCGGCCGCCGGCAGGCCCACCACCACCATCACCGCCACCAGCACCACGAGCAGGTAGTCGATCGCCGCCACGGGCCAGCCGGCCGCCGCGGCGAACGCCTGGTCGAAGGCCACGAGCGCGGCTTCCTTCAGCACCAGCAGCACCACGGCCACGGCGGCCAACGACACGCCCGCCAGCAACGCGGCATCCCCGGCGGTGAGGGCCGCCGTGTGGCCGAGCAGAAAATTTTCCAGGCCCGCGCTCCCCGGCACGCCGCGGGCCGTCAGGCCGGAGACCAGCGCGATGCCGGCGCCAAACCCGACGCTGAGCACGATCGCCGTCGCCGCGTCGTCGCGAGTCCGCGTGAACCGCCGCACGAACACGAGCACCGCAAGGCCGGCCAGCGCCGCCACGAGGCCGCCGACGAGCAACGCGGCCAGATCGCGCCGGCCCGTCGCCGCGAACACCGTGGCCACGCCCACGAGGGTGACGTGCGCGGCGGCATCGCCCACCAGCGCCCGCTTCCGCAGCACCCCGAGGCTGCCGACCACACCCGCCGCGAAGCCCACGGCCGCCGTGCCGGCGGCCACGACCAGCGTGTTGTAGGCGAGCAGGCCCGAAAGGTCGGCCATGGCGAGGCAGGTCACGGCGTCCGCCTCCCCCGCTGCACCGCCCGGCCCACTTCGTCGAGCACCTCCACCGCGCCCGAGTAGGTGCGCCGCAGGGCGTCGGGCGTGAGCGTGTCGCGGGTCGGCCCGGCCGCCACCAGCCGCCGGTCGATCAGGGCGACCGCGTCGAACCAGTCGGTGACGGTCCGCAGATCGTGGTGCACCACCACCACCAGCTTGCCCGCGTCACGGAGGCCGGCCAGCACGCCCAGGATCTGCTCCTGGGAACGGGCATCGACGCCGGCGAACGGCTCGTCGAGAAAGTAGACGTCGGCCCGCTGAGCCAGGGCGCGCGCCAGAAACACCCGCTGCTGCTGCCCGCCGGAGAGCCGGCCGATCTGCCGGTCGCCGAGATCCTCCAGGCCCACGCGGGCCAGGCTTTCCTGGGCCACCGCCCGCTCGGCCGCCCCGGGCCGCCGCAGCCAGCCGACCCGCGCGTAGGTGCCCATCATCACGACATCCATCACGCTCACGGGGAAGTTCCAATCGACCGTCTCCCGCTGCGGCACGTAGCCGATGCGGCCGCGCACCGCGTCGATCGGCCGGCCGAAGAGCCGCACGCTCCCGCCCGCCAGCGGCACGAGGCCCAGCGCCGCCTTGAGGAGCGTGCTCTTGCCCGCGCCGTTGGGGCCGACCACGCCGAAGAGGCAGGCCTCGGCGATCGCGAGATCGACGTTCCAGAGCACCGGCCGCGCGCCATAGGCCACGGTGACGTCGTGAAACTCGACCAGCGGGCCCGCCGATGGCTCGATGGCGGCGCTCATGGCGTCGGCCCGGCGCCGAGACCGGCGACGAGCACCTCCGCGTTGGCCCGCAGCGCGTCTTCGAGCGTTTCCGCACGGCTCCCGGGGCCGCCCAGCGCGTCGGAATAGAGCCGGCCGCCCAGCCGCACCTCGTGCCCGCGGGCCCGGGCCCCTTCGCGGAGGGCCGTCATGTTGCGGTCGGCGACGCTCGTCTCCACGAACACCGCCGGCACCTGTTTCGTCACGACGAGATCGACGAGCCGGTTGATCCCGTTGAGCCCCGCCTCGCTCTCGGTGCTCATCCCCTGCACGCCGACGACCTCCAGCCCGTAGGCCCGCCCGAAGTAGCGGAAGGCATCGTGCGACGTCACCATCACGCGGCGGGTTTCGGGGATCGTCTCCAGAAGGCGGCGGATCTCCTCGTCGAGCCGCCCGAGCCGGTCGCGGTAGGCGGCGGCCGCCGCCACGAAGGCGTCGCGGCCCGGCGGATCGACCGCCGCCAAGGGATCCACCACCGCCCCGACACAGGCCGCCCACAGCGCGGGATCGAACCAGACGTGCGGATCATGGAGCCCGTCGCCCGCGGCGATCAGGCGGTCTTGCGGAATCGACTCCGCTACCGGCACGACCCGCGTGCGGCGCCCCAGCCGCTCGAGGATCGTGGCCAGCTTGCCCTCGAGGTGGAGCCCCGAGGCCACGACGAGATCGGCCCGGGCGAGCCGGTCGGCATCGCGGGGCGTGGCCTTGAACGAATGCGGATCGATGCCCGGCCCCATCAGGCAGTCGATCTCGACCCGTGCGCCGGCCACCTGCCGCACGAGATCGGCCACGATCGTCGTGGTCGCCACCACCCGCGGCGGGGCCGCCACCGCCAGCCGCGGAGCCAGCACGGCCGACAGGGCCACGGCGACCCGGAGCAGCGGGCCGGCCCATGGCGGATAGTGTGACGACGGATGTTTTGACGACCCAAAAATCATTTTTTGAACGTTCAAAAATACTACCCCAAAACCGAGCGTCCCCGCAAACCGGACGAACGGGCCGGTCGAACTTCAAAAAAAGACCGGCGCGTTGACCGGAACAGAGGGCATTCTTATCGTCAGAGAGTTCGACGGCCGCGGAGCGATGGCTGATGGAGGCGACCTACTTCAAGCGGTTCCGCATGGAACTGGACCTCCGCCAGGAGGCCCCGGCCTCCCAGCCCGCCGCCCTGCCCTCCGGCTATCGGTTTGTGCCCTGGAACGAGGCCCTCCTCGACGTGCACGCCCGGACGAAGTTCCGGGCCTTCCGCGACGAGATCGATGCCGTCGTCTTCCCGTGCCTCGGCGACCTCCAGGGGTGCCGCCGGCTCATGCGGGAGATTCGCAACAAGCCCGGCTTCCTCCCCGATGCCACCTGGCTGGTCGCCTGGGGCCAGGGGCCGGATGGCCTGCTCTGGTGCGGCACGATCCAGACCGTGGTCGATGCCAGCCGCGTGGGCACGATCCAGAACATCGGCGTGGTGCCCAGCCACCGCGGCGTGGGGCTCGGCACCGCGCTGATCCGGCAGGCGATGGCGAGCCTGCGGCGGTTTTCGGTCGCGCGGGGCGCGCTCGAGGTGACGGCCGACAATGCGCGGGCCGTGCGGCTCTATCAGCGGCTCGGGTTTCGGCGGGCCAAGACGATCTACAAGACCGTCGATGGCCAGCCCGTGGAAGTGGCCGGTACCACCGAACCGGCGTTCGCCTGATCGATCCTGAGCGAGGGCGGCCCGGGCCGACGCGATGCTGAAGCAGACTCTCTTTTCGACGACGCTGGACAACGGCATCGTGCTGCTTGGAGAGGCGCTGCCGGGGCTCGAATCGGTTTCCGTCGCCTTTCACGTGCCCGCCGGGGCGGTCCACGATCCGGCTGGTCGCTGCGGGTTGGCCACGCTGACCGGAGAGATGATGCTCCGCGGCGCCGGCGAGCGGGACAGCCGCCGCATCGTCGAAGACCTCGAGCACGCCGGGGTGCAGTGGTCGCAGGGCGTGTCCACGAGCCTCGCCTCGTTTTCCGGCTCCATGGTCGCGCGGCAGTTGTCCGACGTGCTGCCGATCTACGCCGACATCCTCCGGCGACCGCGACTCGACGCCGAGGAGCTAGAGAAGGCCCGGCAGGTCGTGCTCCAGAATCTGTCGGGCATCGAAGACGATCCCTCGCACCGCGTGATCGCGGCCCTGCGCCGGCTGGCCTACCCCGCCCCCTGGGGCCTCCCGGCGGAGGGCGTCTCAGCCGAGGTCGATCGGCTCACGATCGACGACGTGCGGGGCTTCGTGGCCGCCCGCGTGCGGCCCGCGGGCCTGGTCGTCTCCGTCGCCGGCCGGATCGACTGGGACGACTTCATCCGCCGCATCGACGCGCTCCTGGGCGATTGGACGGCCGCCGCCGCGCCGCCGGTGACGACGCACGGCCGCGGTCCCCGCGTGCAGCACCTCCCCCACGAGTCGCAGCAGACCCACATCGCGCTGGGCTGGTCGCTCCCCCCCGCCCGTGACGACGCCTCCTACGATCTCAGCGGCGCGCTGGCGATCCTCGGCGGCGGCACCAGCTCGCGGCTGTTCACGGAGGTCCGCGAGCGCCGCGGCCTCTGCTATGCCGTCTCGGCCGGCTACCACACCCTGCGCGACTTCGCCTCCGCCGTGTGCTACTCCGGCACCACCGCCGCACGGGCCCAGGAGACACTCGACGTGATGCTCGCGGAGATCGCCCGGCTGCCGGGCTCGATCGAGCCGGCCGAGCTCGACCGCGTGAAGGAACGGGCCCGGAGCGGGCTGGCCATGGAGCAGGAGTCGAGCGCGGCCCGGGCCGGCGCCATCGCCAGGCAGTGGCATCTCCTCGGCCGCGTCCGCACGCTCGAGGAGGAGATGCACCGCCTCGAGTCGCTCTCGGTCGAGTCGATCGAACGCCGGCTCGCCGCCTTCCCCGTCGCCGACCTCACCGTCGTCTCGCTCGGCAGCGAGCCCCTGGAGGTGCCCCATGCGGTTTCTGCATGAGACGCTCGAGAACGGGCTCGACGTGGTCGCCGAATGCTCCACCGGGGCCCTCTCCACGAGCGTCGGCTTCTTCGTGAAGACCGGCTCCCGCGACGAGAGCGATCCACTGGCGGGCGTCAGCCACTTCCTCGAGCACATGACCTTCAAGGGCACGGCCGACCTTTCCGCCGACGAGATCAACCGTCGCTTCGACCGGATGGGAGCCGCCGCGAACGCCTTCACCAGCGAGGAGGACACCGTCTACTACGCGGCCGTCCTGCCCGCGCGGCAGCACGAGGCCGTCGATCTGCTGGGCCGGATGATGCGGCCGGCCCTCCGCGCGGCCGACTTCGACACGGAAAAGCTCGTCATCCTGGAGGAGATCCGGATGTACGACGACCAGCCGCCGTTCGGGGCCGACGACCGCTGCCGCGCCGCCTTCTTCGGCTCGCATCCGCTGGCCCGGAGCGTGCTGGGGAGCGTGGCCTCGATCGAGGGATTGTCGGTGGAGCAGATGCGGGACTATCACCGCCGCCGCTACGCGCCCGGCAACGTCGTGCTGGCGGCCAGCGGCGCCGTCGATTTTCCCGCCCTCGTCGCTTCGGCCCGGACGCTCTGCGGCGCGTGGGAGCCGATCCCCGTCGCCGACCGGCGCGCCCCCTTCGCCGCCGACCGGGTGGCGCCGAGCGCGGCGGAGATCGTGCGCCCGGGGGCGGCGCTCGAATATGTGGTGCGGATGTCGGCCGGGCCAGACGGCGGCGACCCGGCCCGTTGGGCGGCGAAGATGCTGGCCATCGTGCTCGGCGACGACTCGGGCAGCCGGCTCTACTGGGATCTCGTCGATCCCGGCGCTGCCGAGCATGCCTCGTGCCACCATGTCGAGTATCTCGATGCGGGCGTGTTTTCCACGCAGCTTTCCTGCGCTGCCGAAGACGCCGCGCCGCTTCTGGAGCGGATTCTGGAGCTGTATCGCGAAACCGCCGCGGAGGGCATCACGCGGCGGGAGTGGGAGCAGGCCCGCAACAAACTGGCCAGCCGCGTCGTGCTGGCCGGCGAGCGGCCGCGACGCCGGCTCTTCTCCGTGGGGCTGGACTGGGCCCACGAGCAGACCTACCGATCGGTCGCCGACGACCTGCAGATCGTGGAGTCGATCACGCTCGACGACCTGCACGAGGTTTTGGCCCGCTGGCCGCTCGACGGCCCGGCGGCCACGGTGTTCGCCGGACCGGGCGGCACCGCTTCCCTTGCTGGGAATTCTGCGGCAAGATAAAGGCCTGGTTTTGGTCGTGGAAGGAACGCTCCCATGCTGCTCGTGCCGCTCTTCGCCAATCGTTGGCTGACCGCCCTGCCCCCCCTCTGGCTCCTGGGAGCCGGAGCCCTCGTGGCGACGCTCGTCATCCTCGCAGTGTGGGGAGTGCTGCGGCTGGTGAATCCACGGCTGGCCGCCGAAGCCCGCGGCAGTCTCAACGACGGCTTCCTCGGCCCCCTGGCCTGGCTCCTGATCGCGCTCTCGGCGGTGGCCGTCGCCTTCACGCCGCTCGTTCCGGTTCGCTCCATGGCCCGGTCGATGGGCCGGCTCGTGACGGCCGGCGAGGTGTCGCAATCGATCACCGTGGCGCCGAAGGCGGAGCTGCAGGCGATCCCGCTCGACCTGCGGCCGCAGGAGCTGGCGCATCTGGAAATGCGCAGCACCGCCCCGCTGCTGGTGCGGACGCAGCAGCCGATCGAGGGCTTCGCCCTCACGAAGGTGCCGGACGTCGAGCTCGAGGCGAACGAGGCCTGGACATGGGACCGCGCCGCCGGCCAGACCAACCCCTTCCTCGGCCAACGCGCCCAGCTCGAGGCCTCCAACTCCGGCGACGCGCCCGTCGAACTCTCCCTCCGCTGGCGGCTCATGCCCGAGTTCTCGCAGGTGGCGATCCTGCCCTGGACGACCGCCGTGCTCCTGGGCATCGCCGGCCTCTACGCCCTCTTTCGCCTCATCCCCCGCCGCGTCGCCGCGATCGCCGCGGCCACCACGAAGGAGGCGATCGGCCAGCCCATCTTCGCGGTGTCGCTCGTGGTGGGGGCCGTCCTGCTCCTGGCCTTCATCGTCATCCCCTACAACACGTTCGGCGAGGACGTGAAGATGCTCAAGGACAGCGGCCTCACGCTCATCAAGGTGCTGGCCGTGCTCGTCGTGGTCTGGACGGCGAGCGTCGCCGTGGCCGACGAGATCGAGGGGCGGACGGCGATGACGGTGCTCTCGAAGCCCGTCCGCCGCTGGCAGTTCATCATCGGCAAGTATGCCGGCCTGGTCCTCGTGGCGGCGCTGGTCTTCCTGATCCTGGGGAGCATCCTGCTTTCCACGACGAGCCTCAAGGTGATCTACGACGCCCGCGAGAGTTCGAAGACCGATCCGCTGTGGAGCGACTGCGCCAACGAGATGATCACGGTCGTGCCCGGACTCGTGCTGTCGTTCCTGGAAACGATCCTCCTGGCCGCCGTCAGCCTGGCCGTCTCCACGCGGCTGAGCATGGTGCCCAACCTGATCATCTGCTTCACCATCTACGCCCTGGGCCACCTCGTGCCGCTGATCGTGCAGTCGAGCGTCGGCAAGTTCGCGATCGTCCGGTTCGTGGGCCAGCTGTTCGCGACGCTGCTGCCGGTGCTCGAACACTTCACGATCGAAGCGGCCGTGGTCGGAGGCGTGCCCGTGCCGTGGAGCTACCTGGGCTGGGCGGCGCTCTATGCCGGCCTCTACGCCACGGTCGCCCTCCTGATCGCGCTCGTGCTCTTCCAGGACCGCGATCTGGCCTGACCCGGCAAGCTGGGGAAGCCCTGCCGGGTTTGCTGATTTGGCAAGGATGACGACCCGATAATCCCGGTGTGAACCACCGAGATCGAAACCTCGGATCGAGAGCCGTGCCGCCTGGGCCCCTGGCCCTTGCGG
>CAZONY010000047.1:0-3819 GCA_964581215.1 uncultured Chitinophagaceae bacterium
GGTAGCCGTAGGGGAACCTGCGGCTGGATCACCTCCTTTCTAAAGGAAACCGCCGCGGCGGGCCTTCGGGCCTGCCAAGGCAACCGGCAGGGTGATCAGCGGACTGCCCGCAAGGGTGGATCGCTGCAAGTTCTGTCGGACAGAAAATTGTGGAGAATGATCGCGGTCCTGTCCGTGTCGTAAGGCACGGGCGGGGCATGCCGCCGAAAGAGATCAGCCGGCCGGAGCAATCCGGAATGCGGCAGAACTGCGGAAACCAAAGATCATGTGACCCGCCTGGGCTCGGCCGAGCCCAGGCGGGTTTTTTTTGTGCTGCGGCCGGATACCATATCGCCATGCATTCAACGCGGCAGATGATTTCGGGAGTGGTGCCACCGGCAGTGGCCGAGGCGACGGTGATGGTGGTCTGGCCATCGGTGGGCTCCACTGGCCTCGGGCAGGCGCTCGGAAGGCTCTATCGCATCAAGGCCGGCCTCGGGGCTTTGTCGGTGGGGCGGATCGCGTTGCTGATGACGATCCCGGCGGGCCTGCTGCTCTATTTCTCGCTGCGGATGCCCTGGGCCCTGCGCCGCTACCGGCTGACGAATCGCCGCGTGACCATCGAGCGGGGCATCACGCCGCGGGTCGAGCAATACGTCGATCTTGATCGGTTCGACGCCATCGATCTTGTCGTCCATCCGGGCCAGGAGTGGTACGACTGCGGAGACCTCGTCTTCCGTCGGGGCCAGATCGAGACGCTGCGACTTCCCGGCGTTACGCGGGCGGAACCGTTTCGCCAGGCGTGCCTGAAGGTGCGGCAGGCCTACGTGAGCGTCGCCCAGGCTCGGCCCGAGGCTGTCGGGGCGTTGTAGGCCCCTCTTTGTCGGCCCGTCATTCAAGGCGGGCGTCGCTCGGTCTCGAACGAGCCCGTCGCGAGAAATGCGGCCACCAGGCGGGCCGCATCGCGGCGAAACAGCAGGCTCGAATGGAGGCAGGGCAGCGTGGCATGCTCGTGGGGCACGTCGAGCCGCGTGGCATCGAGCGAGACGAGCGCGTCCCTGCCGGCGGCGATCACGCCGATCTCGATGTCCTCCGGCTGCGGGATCGAGTTGACGAGGCTGCCGTCGTGGGTCGTCAGTTCGCTGACGGGGGCGAGCAGCCGGCCGACGACGCGGGCCATTGCCGTGGCCACGAAAGAGCCGCGGTTTGGCGGGGCGAGCATCACGAACCGGCCGAGTTTCGCCGGCCGATACATGTCGAGGGCGGCCCGGGCGATGATGCAGCCCATGCTGTGCGTCACGAGGTGCAGGGCATCGATGTCCGGATCGTCGTCCGCCGCGCGGAGCATGCCCGCGAAGGCGGCGGCGTGGACGGTCACAGAGGTCCTCCAGCTTTCGTAGCCCCAGCACCGCGTGCGCCAGCCAAGACGCCGCAGACGCAGTGCGAGCGGCGCCAGCATCCAGCGATTCGCCATGAAGCCGTGGGTGAGCACCACCAGCGCCCGGTCGGATCGCGGCTCGCGTGCTCTGGCGGTGATCGGCCGCGGCATGAGTCCACTCACCGCACGGGCGGCGCAGCCGACGGCTCCGGCCGGCGGGCGGGCGGAGCCGGGCAGCAATCGAGCGGGCAGACGTCATGGCTGGCCGGCAGCCTGCCGATGGCCGTCCGCTCCGGGAGGTTCCAGGCCCGTTCGGCGATCAGGTCGCGGACCATGCGGACGAACTCGGGGGCGGTGCCGACGGTCGCGGCCCGCGCCATGTCCACGCCCAGTGTCCGGCAGAGGTCCGCAGCCTCGGTGTCGAGATCGTAGAGCACCTCCATGTGATCGGAAATGAACCCGATCGGCGCGATGACGATTTTTCGGATTCCCGCGCCATGCATCTCGCGGATCGCGTCACACACATCGGGTTCCAGCCAGGGCTGGCTCGGCGGCCCGCTGCGACTCTGGAAAACGAGCCGCCAGTCCGCCGTACCGGCCTGCTCGGCCACCAACCGCGAGGCCTCCGTGAGTTGCCGCACGTAGTTCGACGTGTCGGCCATCGACATCGGGATGCTGTGAGCCGTGAAGAGGACGGAAACGCCGCGTGCGTCGCCCAGGCGGGCCATGGCCTCTCGGACGTTGTGGGCCATCGGGCCGACGAACCCCGGATGGTTGAAAAACACACGAATCTTGTCGACGACGGGGGCCCGATCGCCGAGGGGCGCTGCCGCAGCCGCGATATTTTCCCGGTACTGCCGACAGCCGGAGTAACAGCTGAAGCCGCTCGTGACGAAAGCGATCGCCCGCCGGACGCCGGCATCGGCCATGTCGCGGAGTGTGTCCGTCAGGAGGGGGTGCCAGTTGCGGTTGCCCCAATACACGGGCAGATCGGGGCCGCTGCGGGCGAGCTCCTCACGCAGGGCGGCCAACAACGCCCGGTTTTGTTCGTTGATGGGGCTTTTGCCGCCGAAGTGCTGGTAGTGCTCCGCAACCTCGAGCATCCGTTCCCGAGGGACAGGCCGACCGCGGAGCACATTTTCCAGGAACGGCATCACGTCGGCGGGGCCGTCCGGCCCACCGAACGAGACCAACAGAACAGCATCGTAGGACGAGCTGCGGGAGGGATCGGTGCTGGACACGGCACGGGCCTCGTGCATTGGGGCGTTCGAATCGACCGGGCAAACAAGTCCGGATGGCCGGCAGCGGAATGACCCCACGGGGATTCGAACCCCGGTTACCGCCGTGAAAGGGCGATGTCCTAGGCCTCTAGACGATGGGGCCGAGCCGTTTACGAGCAGACCGTCCGATCACCGGTCGACTCGAGCAAAGATACCGCTCCGGGACGCCTTGCGGAAGGGCCATGGCAGCCGCATTCCGCACGTGCCTGGTGGTCAACCGAGGTCGATCGGGGAAGGGTCGGCATCGGTCGCCGCCGAAGACGCTTGTTCATCGACCGTGTCTCCCCGCGTGATCGCGTCGTAGACCTCACGGCGATGCACGGGCACCTCCTTGGGGGCCTCGACACCGAGTCGCACCTTGTCACCTCGAATCTCCACCACGACGATCGTGATGTCGTTGTTGATGACGATGCGCTCGTCTTTTTTTCGCGAGAGGACGAGCATCCGACCTTCCTTGGCAGGCAACGGTGCCGCACAGCACCCTTCATTCCCGAACCGACCCTAACTATATAATACCGAGACGAGTCGTCAAGCGGCTCGGCCAGCCCCACGGCCCAGCCTCCCTTCGCGGGAAAATCGGCCTCGAAAGCGCCGTTTCCTCGGACACTCCGTCCCAATCGCGGGACGATCACAGCGCGACTTGTTGGTCGCGGGACGCCCCCTATACTCTCGTGGTTTCCTGCCGCCATGCGGCATGGAACGCTCCCGCCGCCCCTTCCGGAGTCGAGATGAAGGTCTGGTTTCGTAATCTGTTCACCGCCGTGGGCACGGTGCTGGAGGGGATGCTCGTCACGCTCCGGGTCTTCGGGAGCACGTACAACCAGGATCGGCGCACGTTCACGGAGCACTTCGAGTATCCGGAACTGCCGGCCCCCGTCGCGGCGCGGTACCGAGGATTTCACCGCTACGATCTCACCACCTGCATCGCGTGCGACCAGTGCTCCAAGGCTTGCCCCGTCGATTGCATCTACATCGGCAAGGAGCGGGTCGAGAACGGCAAGGGCTTCCGGGTCAGTGGGTTCACGATCGACTATTCGAAGTGCATGTTCTGCGCTCTGTGCGTGGAGCCCTGTCCAGTGGACTGCATCTTCATGGGCTCCACGCTCGACCTTTCCTGCTACAGTCGCGATGGCACGATCGTCGACTTCGCGCGGCTGCCGGTGGACGTGGCATGGGGCCGTT
>CAZONY010000047.1:3829-12204 GCA_964581215.1 uncultured Chitinophagaceae bacterium
GCCGCCTCGAAGGTGATCGTCGATCCCGTGCACGGCGGCCCGAATCAATAGCCCCCGACGCTCTCATCGTCATCGAGATCCCGCATGAATGATCCCGTCCTCCTCGCCGGCTACGTCGCCCTCTTCGTGGCGATCGGCGGCGGCTTTCTGGCCGTCAATCTGCTTGTCGGCTGGCTCGTGCGGCCACGGCTCCCCAACACCGAGAAACTTGAAGTCTACGAATGTGGCGAGCCCGCGATCGGATCGAGTTTCGTGCAGTTCGACCTGAGGTTCTACGTGGTGGCGCTGCTGTTCATCATCTTCGACGTCGAGGTCGCGCTCTTCTTTCCCTGGGCCACCGTGTTCGGCAAGGCCACCCAGTTGGCTGATCCGGCCCTGGCAAGCGTGTCGGCCGACGGCGCGACTCTCGCACCGGCTGCTGCCGGGTTGATCCGCGAACTCGGGTTCCGGGAGCCTGTCGTGCCCGATCTGCAGCCGACCAGGGACGAGGCGATGTACATCGAGCAGACCCGCGGGGATGCGCCGGCAGAACAGGCGCTGGGAGCCTGGGCGGTCGGCAAGGCGGGCCGGTTGCTCGCCCGCACCGCCGTCGTCGATATGGCGGTGTTCTTCGCGGTGCTGCTCACCGGCTTCGCCTATGTTTGGTATCGGGGCGATCTCGACTGGGTCCGGGCCGTCTCGGCAGCGCGGTCCGGTGTCGCGGCCAGGGAGGCGGCATGAGCAGCGAGCGCGGGCCGGCGTTTCTCGAGCAGTTGTCGGCGGCCGTTCCCGATGGCGTCATCGGGCGGAACCTCGAGGCCATCGATCCGTGGATTGAAGTCGCGGCAGAGCGATTGGTCGCCGTCTGTCGATGGCTGAAGGAGTCGAGTCCGGTGCGGTTCGACTCGCTGCAGTGCATCACGGCTGTCGATTGGTTCGAGTCCGACGCCAAAAAAGCCGCCAAGGTTTCCTGGCAGCCCCGTCTCGAACTCGTGTATCACCTCTGGAGCACGCCGTCCCGCGCGAGCCTCGTGCTGAAGGTCACGCTGCCGCGATGGAAGGACGGCGTCGCCGGAGACCCTCCCGTCGTGCCGAGCGTGGCGGGGGTGTGGCGCGGAGCCGACTGGCACGAGCGGGAGGTCTATGACCTGTCGGGCGTCTGGTTCGGCGGCCATCCCGACCTGCGGCGGATTCTCTGCCCTGAGGACTGGGAGGGCTTCCCGTTGCGGAAGGACTACACGATGCCGATCGATTACCACGGCATACGGGGGAGATAGCCATGGCGCAGGTCGCCGACGATCCGCGGATCATCGAGTTCGACGTCCGCACCGACGAAATGCTCGTCAACATGGGTCCGCAGCACCCGAGCACCCATGGTGTGCTGCGGCTCGTGCTTCGGACCGACGGCGAGGTGGTGTCGGAACTCGAGCCACACATCGGCTACCTCCACCGGAGCGCGGAGAAGATCGGCGAGAACGTCTCCGCGCGGCAGTGGATTCCGTACACCGACCGCATGGACTACCTCGCGGCGATGAACATGAATCTCGGCTGGGCCCTGGCCGTCGAGAAGTTGATGAAATACGAGGTCAGCGAGCGGGCCCGTCATCTCCGGGTGTTGATCGCCGAACTCGGTCGCATCGCCAGCCACCTTGTCGGCATGGGCGCCTACGGACTCGATCTCGGCACGTTCAGTCCGTTCCTCTACGCCTTCCGGGAGCGAGAGAAGATCCTCGATCTGTTCGAGGAGGCCTGTGGCGCCCGCCTCACCTACAGCTACATCACGGTCGGCGGCCTCACCGCCGACCTCCCGCCGGGCTGGCTCGCGAAATGCGAGGCTTTCCTCGACCAATTCGCGCCCGTGATCCAGGAGTATCACGCCTTGCTCACCACGAACGCGATCTTCGTGAAGCGGACGGCCGGGATCGGCGTGCTGTCGCGGGAGATGGCGATCGATTACGGCACGTCCGGGCCGGTGCTGCGGGGAAGCGGCGTCGATCAGGACCTGCGTCGGGACGGCGAGAGCATCTACACGGCGATGTACGACGGGTATGCCTTCGAGGTCGCGGTCATGAAAAACGGGCATTACCCGCGCGATCATGAGTATCCGCCGGTGCCCGCCGATGCCGTGCTCGGCGACTGCTGGCATCGGTTCTTCGTGCGAATGCTGGAGGTCGTGCAGTCGATGGACCTCGTGCGGCAGGCGATCGATCGCTATTCGCAGTGCCGCGGTCCGCTGGGCGAGCCGCTGAAGGTCGCGGAGAAGATCCCGGTTGGTGACGCCTACCTCGAGACCGAGGCCCCCAAGGGCCAAATGGGCTTTTACGTGGTGGGCGACGGTTCGGCGATCCCCTGGCGGGCCCGTGCCCGGTCGAGTTCGTTCTCCAATCTGTCGGTTGTCCACGAGCTCTGTCGCGGGTGCCTGATCGCCGACGTGCCGGCCATCGTGGGCAGCCTCGACATCGTGATGGGCGAGATCGATCGCTGACGTTCTCGAGTTGCTTCAGTCCGGCTTCGGGCTCCCCGTGCCCCGTCATTCGTGAAGACTCCCGGGCCTGGCGAGGTGGTTTTAGCGACGTCTTTCCAGGCGGCACTTGTGAATTCAATCGGGGTAGGGCAAACTTCGTGCGATTTTTCACGATGTCGGGTTTCGCCCGGGAATCGCGTCGTCGATGGTTGAGTTTCTGATCAACTCGGTGGGATTGCCGCAATGGCTGGCGTGGACGATCACGGCCGGTGTGGCCGCGGCGTTGATTCTCAACGTGATCGCCGGCGGAGCGCTGGTATTCATCTGGGCCGAGCGGAAGATCGCCGCACGAATCCAAGACCGTCTCGGTCCGACCCGCACCGGCGGCCGATTCGGCTGGCTGCAGTCGCTGGCCGACGGCATCAAACTTCTCGCCAAAGAAGATCTGATGCCCGACGGGGCCGATGCTCTGCTCTTCCAAGTGGCTCCCTATGTGAGTTTCTGCGCGTCGTTCTGCGCGGTCATCGCCCTGCCGTTCGCCTTTGATTTCGTCGGTTTGCGGCTGAACGTCGCGGTGTTTTTCGTGATCGCCGTGCTCGGGCTCGAAGTGTTCGGCGTGATCCTCGCCGGGTACGCCTCCGCATCCAAGTGGTCGCTCTTCGGGGCGATGCGGGAGGCGGCGCAGGTGGTGAGCTACGAGGTGCCTCTGGGCATGTGCGTGGTCGTGCCGGTGATGCTTGCCGGCACCATGGATCTCGTCACGATTGCCGAGAAGCAGGCGGGCTGGTTGACCAACTGGTATCTCTTTCACGACCCGTTCACATTCGTCATTTTCTGGGTGTACGTGACCTGTGCGGTCGCGAGCGTCAACCGGGCGCCCTTCGATCTGGCCGAGGCGGAGAGCGAACTGGTGGCCGGGTTCCACACCGAGTATTCCGGCCTCCGGTGGAGTTATTTCTTCATGGCCGAATACGGCTCGATGTTTCTCGTCAGCGCCCTGGCCGCCGTGCTCTTCATGGGGGGCTGGAACGGGCCGATTCCCGTCACGTCGCTGCTTGGCATCAGCGAGGGCACCGGGGACACGGCCGGCTATTTCGTGCGGCTCATCGGCATGGTCAACCTCCTCGGCAAGGCCACTCTGGGGGTTCTTGTCATGATGTGGGTCCGTTGGACGCTGCCGCGCTTGCGGATCGACCAGGTCATGATCACCTGCCTGAAATACTGCACGCCGATCGCTGCGGTGATGTTCGCCGGCGCCATGCTCTGGCAACTGGCCCTTCCCGGCGGCCTGGTCGCGGGCCTGTCGCGGCCGGCGGGAGAGATCCGTGAGGGGTGGCTCGAGGGCCCCGGCGGACGTGGAGGCCGCGGCACCGCCGCCGCGACCGCGGACTCGGCCGCCCGCGTCGCCCGACAGGGAGGCAGCCGATGATCGAGGCATCTTCCCTCCTGATCGGCGGCCTGCCCGCCGCTGCGGTCGTCGCCGCCATCAACTGGCACACCGTCTTTTTCCTGCTCTTCGCCGCCCTGGCGTGCGGTTTCGCCGTCGCGGTAGTCGCCGCGGACAATGTGGTGAGGATGGCCCTCTATCTCGTGCTCTCGCTGGGCGCGACGGCCGGTCTGTTTTTTCTGGCCGGCGCCGAATTCGTGGGGGCCATGCAGTTGATGATCTACGTGGGCGGCACGCTCGTGCTCCTGGTCTTCGGTGTCATGCTCACCGCCCAGGCGCCGTTCGTGTCGATGAGGGCGAGCCAGAGTGACCGGGTGCTTGCCGGCGTGGCCGGCGTGGCGCTGTTGGCGGTGCTGCTCCAGGCGGCGTTGTCTGTCGAAGCGTGGCGGCAGCCGGCGTCCGCCGTCGTCGAGCAGCCGTCGGCCACTCCCATCGGGATGGCGTTGGTCGGCATCCGCGTGGACGCCGCTCCCTCCGGCTCGGCCGGCATGGCGGTGCGGAACGGCTACCTGCTGCCCTTTGAGATCGTGTCGATCCATCTGCTGGTGGTGCTCGTCGGTGCGGCCTACCTTGCCCGCGCGAAGCGGCGCAAGACCCCCCGGCCGATCGAAGTGGCTGCGTCGGTGGAGTCGCCGGCTGCGGTCGCGGAGCACGCGGCGATCGGGCGGGACGCCGGCCACCGCGGCGCGTCGGTGCTGACGGGAGGCGGGGCATGAGCGGATTCGTCGCGGTTCCGGTGGTCGCTCTGATCGATGCGCCGGTGAGCGTCGCCCACTACCTCGTCGTGGGCGCCATCCTGTTCGTCTCCGGGGTGGCCTGTATGGCCACGAAGCGAAACGCCCTGGGGGTGTTGATGGGCATCGAACTGGTGCTCAACGGCGCCAACGTGAACTTCGTCGCCTTCGCGTCGCCGTGGCTTCGCGGCGAGGGTGGCGCGCCGCTGGGGATCGACGGTCAGGTGATCGCCCTGTTCGTGATCCTGTTGGCCGCCGCAGAGGCTGCCGTCGCGCTGGCCATCACGCTCAACTTCTACAACAACCATTCCACGGTCGACATCGACCGGGCCGACGACCTGAAGGGCTGATCGGCCTGCGGCGTCACCACTTCCATGGATACTCTCACCATTCCGACGCTGCTGGGCCTCGCGTGGCTGGCGCCGCTGGCATCGTTCGTGGCCATCCTCTTCTTCGGCCCGCGGATGGGCCATCACGGCAAGCATGCCGCCTGGGTGGCGAC
Source organism: uncultured Chitinophagaceae bacterium (assembly GCA_964581215.1). GTDB lineage: Bacteria > Planctomycetota > Planctomycetia > Pirellulales > UBA1268 > CACORA01. Next base: position 8,956 of record CAZONY010000047.1, read on the forward strand.
GGCCGCGATCGTGGCGTCGCTGGGTTTCTCGCTCGTCGCGGCCGGGCACTGGCTGGCAGCGCATCCTGTGAAGTCCGTCGATCACGGCGGGCACGGGGTGGGGCACGACGCATCCCCTGCGGCGGGGCACGACGCCTCCGGCGCCGGTTCCGCCTCTCACGGTGACGATGGCCATGCCTCCGCCGCCGTCGCGCCCCTGTCCGGCGACTGGTACACGCTCTACGAGTCAGGCGACCTGAAGCTGTCCATCGGTTGGTACATCGACGCCCTCACCGTGCTGATGTTCGTGGTCGTGACCTTCATCGCCACCTGCATCCACGTCTACGCTTCCGGCTACATGCATGACGAACTGCACGACGTGACCGATCACGAGGTGCACCTGTCCGGCGGGGGCCATCTTCATCGGCCCGGGCGATTCCCGCGCTTCTTCCAGGCGCTCTCGCTCTTCTGCTTCTCGATGCTGGGCATCGTCATCGCCGGCAACCTGGCGATGGTCTTCATCTTCTGGGAATTGGTCGGCATCTGTTCGTGGTTCTTGATCGGCTTCTATTACGAGCGACGGAGCGCGTCCACGGCCGCCAACAAGGCGTTTATCGTCAACCGCGTCGGCGACTTCGGCATGCTGATCGGCCTCATGGCCCTGTGGGGCTGCCTCGGCACCCTGCACTTCGGGGATGCTACGGTCGCCGGGCCCGACGGCACGGCCGTGTCGCGGCCGGGGCTCTTCAGTCTGCTGCGCCCTGCCGCCGACCATCACGCCCAGCGCGTTCCGGACGGCATGGTGACGTTCGCCGCGGCCGATGAAGTCGCGCGGATCGCCGCCGGTCGGCCGGATGGCGGCGCGACCGACGTCGCCGCCAGTATCGACGGCTGGCGGGAACGGGGCTTCGGCCGCTGGCTCCTGTTCATCGCCGGCATCGGGATCTTCTGCGGTTGCGTGGGGAAAAGCGCGCAGGTGCCGCTCTTTGTCTGGCTGCCCGATGCGATGGAGGGCCCCACGCCCGTCTCGGCACTCGTTCACTCGGCGACCATGGTGGCCGCCGGCGTCTATCTCGTGGGCCGGTTCTACCCGGCGCTCACTCCCGACGTGCTGCTCGTGATCGCCTACGTCGGCGGGATCACGCTCTTCATCGCCGCCACGATCGCGCTCGTCGCCAACGACATCAAGCGGGTGCTGGCCTATTCGACCGTCAGCCAGCTCGGCTACATGATGCTCGCGCTCGGCGTGGGCGGCTGGGTGGCCGGGCTCTTTCATCTGGTCACGCACGCGTTCTTCAAGAGCCTGCTGTTTCTTTGCTCGGGATCGGTCATCCATGCCTGCCACACCAACGACATGCGGAAGATGGGCGGCCTCGCCAAAACGATGCCCTGGACGGCCGGCACGATGCTCGTCGGCTGCCTGGCCATCATCGGTGCCGGTATCCCGTTCGTGATCGGCCTCTCCGGGTATTACTCGAAGGACGCGATCCTGGCGCAGGCCCTGTCCTTCTCGCGGGCCAATCCGGCCCACTCGATGCTCTTCCTGGCGGTGGCCGGGGGCGCGTTCCTGACCGCCTTCTACATGTTTCGCCTCTGGTTCATGACGTTCGCCGGTGCCCCCCGGGATCACCACGTCGCCGAGCATGTCCATGAGTCGCCTCCGGTGATGGTCCGCCCGCTGGTCGCGTTGGCCGTGCTGGCCGTCGTGGCCGGTTGGACGTTGCCGGGAGGGTTTGGGCTCTCGAACCTGCTCGAGCAGGCCCGTCCCCTCGGCACCGAGTCGGCGAGCACCGGCGGCTTCGTGTTCGGAAGCCTGAACATTCCCGCGGAGCACGAGAGTCACGTCGGGGCCATCCACGTCACCGCCACGTTGACGGCGTTTGGGACGGCCTTGGCTGGCGTGCTGCTGGCGGCTGCGATGTATCTCTGGAAGGCGGTCTCGCCCGGCATGGTGGCCGCGATGTTCAGGCCGGTGTACGAGTTTCTGGCCCATCGCTGGTACATCGATGAGCTCTATCACGCACTGTTCGTGGCGCCCGCGTTGGGGCTCGCCAGCCTGGCGTCCGGCTTCGACCGCAATGTGATCGACCGGATCATCGATGGCGTGGCCTGGTCGGCCCGTCAGTTGGCGGGCATCGACGCCTGGATCGACAGGCATCTCGTCGACGGGCTCGTCAACGCCACGGCAGCGGCGACCTGGAACACCGGCCTGCGGCTGAAACGTCTGCAGACCGGCCGTCTCCGCCAGTACGTCATGTTCATCGTCATCGGCACCGTCGCCCTCTTCGTGCTGGCCAGCATCGTGTTTCGCACGTCGCTGGCCGGCTGACCCCGTCCGAGTCACCCGTCACCCGCCGCCAGAACCCCGGATTCCCGTCATGTCTCCCATCGTCCCGCTCGCCCAACCTGCCCTCTGGCCGCTGTCGCTGATCGTCTTCCTGCCGGCGGCGGTCGCCGCGTTTCTTTCGCTGCCCATCATCCCCAAGGCGCGGGAGGAGATGATCCGTTGGGTCACGCTCGCCACGCTGGCGGTGGTCTTCGTGCTGTCGCTGTGGCTGGTCGTGCCGCAGTTGTTCGGACCGGTCGGCCCGGCACAATTCAGCGTCGGCCGGCCCGAAATGCAGGCCGTCGTGAAGCTGCCGTGGATCCAGGCGTTCGGAATCGAGTACCTGCTCGGGGTCGATGGCATCAGTCTGCCGTTGGTGGTGCTGACCACGTTTCTTTCGCTGCTGGCCGCCGCTGCCAGTTGGCCGATCACCAAGCACGTGCAGGCCTCTCACGTGCTGTCCCCGTTGCTGGTGACGGGCATGCTGGGCGTTTTCGTGTCGCTCGACTTCTTTCTCTTCTATGTGTTCTGGGAGGTGATGCTCCTGCCGATGTACTTCCTGATCGGCATTTGGGGCGGACCGCGGCGTGAATATGCCGCCATCAAATTCTTCCTCTACACCCTGCTGGGCAGCGTGCTGATGCTGATCGCCATTCTCATGCTGTACTTCGCCAGCGACCTCCGGATGCTGTCGCCGGAACAGTTGACGGCCGCCCACGTGGTGAGTCCGTCCCTCGATCCGGCGGCTCGGGGCGAGGCGATCCAGGCGATCCAGACGGCCCGCGGTCCGGTTCACACCTTCAACCTCCTGGCGCTCGCCGAGCTGGGGCAGTTGCCGAATTCCCCGTTCGCCACGGGGAGTGTGTGGGGCATGAGCCTGGAGACATGGGCCTTCCTCCTCTTGCTGATCGGGTTCGTGATCAAGGTGCCGGTCGTGCCGGTGC
>CAZONY010000048.1:0-12194 GCA_964581215.1 uncultured Chitinophagaceae bacterium
AACCGCATGGGCATCCCCACCATCGCCGGCGGTGTCTTCTTCGATCCCGGGTATACCTGCAACCCGCTCGTCTTCTGCGGCACCGTGGGCATCATGCCCCGCCACACCGCCGACGCCGCGGTGCAGCCGGGCGATCTGGTGGTGGTGGCCGGCGGCCGCACCGGCCGCGACGGCATCCATGGCGCCACCTTCTCCAGCATCGAGCTCTCGAGCGAGAGCGAAACCGCATCCGGTGGCGCCGTGCAGATCGGTCACGCGATCCACGAAAAGACGCTCTGCGACTTCGTGCTGGCGGCAGCGGAGCGGCGGCTCTTCCACGCCATCACCGACTGCGGCGCCGGCGGCCTCTCCAGCGCCGTGGGGGAGATGGGAGCCACGCTCGGTGCCGAGGTCGCGCTCGACCGCGTGCCGCTGAAATACGAGGGGCTCTCGGCAACCGAAGTCTGGATCTCCGAGGCGCAGGAGCGGATGGTGCTGGCCGTCGACCCGGAAAACTGGGAGAAGCTCGCCGCCATCGCGGCCGCCGAGGGGGTCGAGGCCACGGCAATCGGCACGTTCACCGGGCGGGGGCGGCTCCTGCTGACCTGGCAAGGAAAGGTGGCGGGCGATCTCGAATGCCACTTCCTCCATGAAGGCCGTCCCCGACAGCGGCTGGTTTCCCGGTACGTGGCCCCCGCGACCTCGCCCACCACCTGGCCCGCAACGCTCCCCGCGCTCGACCAGTGCCTGCTCGACGTCCTCGCCGCCCCCGACGTCGCCAGCAAGGAATGGATCATCCGGCAGTACGACCATGAGGTGCAGGGCGCGAGCGTCGTGAAGCCGCTGCTCGGCCCGGGCGACGGGCCCGCCGACGGCACGGTGATCCGCGGCGTGCTCGGCCGTGACCGGGGCATCGTGCTGGGCGTCGGTCTGCGGCACCGCCTTGGCCGGATCGACCCCTACCAGATGGCGGCCGGCGGCATCGTCGAGGCGCTCGCCAACGTGATCGCGGCCGGCGCCGATCCGCACAAGGTGGCACTCCTCGACAACTTCTGCTGGGGCGACACGCGGCGCGAGGAATCGCTCGGAACGCTCGTGGAGGCGTGTCGGGCCTGCCACGACATGGCGGTGGCCTTCGCCGCGCCGTTCGTGAGCGGCAAGGACAGCCTCAACAACGTCTTCGCCTTCACCGACGCCTCCGGAACGCACCACGAACTGTCGATTCCCGCCACGCTCCTGGCGACGGCCATGGGCCAAGTGGATGACGTGCGCCGCGCGATGACGCCCGACCTGAAAGCGCCGGGCAACCGGCTGGCAGTCGTCGGCCTGTCCCGCGACGATCTGGCCGGCAGCCAGCTGCACCTCGTCGGGGGCACCACGGGCGGCACCGTGCCGGCCGTCGATGCCGACGCCTGCCGCGCCACCTTCGCGGCGGTGGCGGCCGCGATTCGCAGCGGCTGCGTGGCCGCCTGCCATGATGTCTCTGATGGCGGTCTGGCCGCGGCGATCGCCGAGATGGCCATCGGCGGCGGCTGTGGCGCCCGGCTGGAACTCGCGGCGGTTCCCGCCGCCTTCACGTCCGTCGAGGGCGCGGCCCGCGACCTCGCGATCGCCTTCACGGAAACGCCCGGCCGCTTCGTCTGCGAGGTGCCCGCCGCCACCGCCGAGCGGTTCGAGGCCTGCCTCGAGGGAGTGCCGTGGGCCTGGGTCGGCAAGGTGCTGCCCGGCCCGACGGTCGAGATCGTCCACGTCGGCGGCCAGGCCGTCGCCATCGCCGTCGCCGATTTGTCTCGCGCGTGGCGACGAATTTCCTCCCCGCACCCGTAAGCGATCGATTCACCCATGCTCGCTCCCCGCGCTCTCATCCTGCGTGCCCCCGGCACCAACTGCGACCACGAGACGGCTCATGCCTTCGAGCGAGCCGGCGGCATCGCCCGCCGGATCCATGTCCGCGCCCTCGCCGAGCGGCCGTCGCTGGCCGACGGCTTCCAGATCCTCTGCATTCCCGGCGGCTTCTCCTACGGTGACGACATCGCCAGCGGCCGCATCTTCGCCCTGGAGCTGAAACTGCGGCTGGGCGACATGCTCCGCACGTTTCGGGACCGCGGGGGACTGATGCTCGGTATCTGCAACGGGTTTCAGGTGCTGGTGCAGACGGGTCTCCTGCTCGGCGGCCGCGTCGCACTGGCCCACAACGACTCTGGGCGATTCGTCGATCGCTGGGTGCATCTGCGAGCCACGCCTGGCCGGTGCGTGTTCCTCCATGGCATCGATCGCTGCGAACTGCCGGTCGCCCACGGTGAAGGGCGGTTCGTGACCGCCGCGGCCGCAGACCTCGCGGCACTGGATGCCGCGGGGCAGCTCGTGCTGCGCTATGCCGCCGACGCCGGCGGCACGACGACCAACCCCAACGGCGCGATGGGAGACGTGGCCGGGGCCTGCGACGAAACCGGACGGGTGTTCGGCCTCATGCCGCACCCCGAACGGTTCATCGATGCCACACAGCATCCCTCGTGGGCGGGCCGGCTCGATCCGTCCGCCGCCGGCGCCGGCCTGACGATCTTCGCCAACGCCGTGAAAGCCGTGTCGTGAGCGGACGTCGCGACGTTGACCCGGCAGGGTGCCTTCCCTACCCTCCCGCGGCATCCTCCCGGCCTCATCGCCCGACGGCGCCGCCATGCTTTCCTCGCGACAGTCCGCCCCGCGGCAGTTCCACCCGCGCCCCGGCTGGCTCGTGCTGCCGGCATGCCTCGCGCTTTTGATGGCGGCCGTCGGCGGCTGCCGGACGACGCTCCTGCTGCCGGCCGCCGCACCTGCCGCGGGGCTCGACGAGCCGTTCATGGGTCGTTCGGCCGCGAAGCCCGAACCCCGCACGATCCCGTTCGACCTGGTGTTCGTCAGGTTCGCCGAGCGCGATCCGGCACTGACCGAAGACCTCTGGCAGCTCGTCGATGAACAGGCGCTCGACGATGACGTGCGCCGCCGGCTCGCGGCCAACGGCCTGCGGGCGGGCGTCGTGTCGGCGACGCTGCCACCAGCCCTGGCCGCCCGCTTCACCGCCGCCACCGATCCGGCGCTCGACACGGGAGGCCAGCCGTCGCTCATCGAGGCCCCCGCCGTGGTGCGCCGGACCATGCGGATGCTGCCGGGCCGCGACAACGAAGTGCTCGCCGCCGGCGGGCTCGACGAACTGGTGCTCATCGAGTGCACCGACGGCTGCGTGCAGGGCACGACCTACCACGACGCCAGCGCCATCTTCACGCTGAAGGCGTGGCCGGCCGCCAATGGCCGGGTCCGGGTCGAGGTCTGCCCCGTCATCAAGCATGGACCGATGGAACGCAACTGGGTGGGGGACGAGGGAGTGTTTCGTCTCGAGACCGGCCAAAAGCGAGAGGTGCTCGATCATCTTCGCTTCGAGACCACGCTCGCCCCCGAGTCGATGCTCGTGCTGACCGCCGCCGGCGAAATGGCTTCGAGCGTGGGCGACGCCTTCTGCCGCGACCACGGTTCGTCAGCCGATGGCCTCCGGCTGGTGGCCCTGCGGCCGTTGGCTCGGGCACGAGACCCGCTCTTCACCCCCGCCGAGGAATGACCAGCCTCCCTCCGGTCGCCATCATGGTCTGGGAGAACTGAGAAAGACACGCGGGGCGTGCCGGCGTCAGGCTGCGGGGTTTTGGCAAGAGAAAAGCATCAAAAAAACTCGGGATGCTGCATGGGGGCCGATCGTGCCGATGCAAACCGCACTGTCCGGGGAGCATCGCCATGCACAAACAGCCTACCGCCAAGTCGTCGCATCGCCCCAAGGCCCTGACCGTGTTCGCCGCCGCGTTCGTGGCCGGTGCCGTGGCCGCGGTCGGCGTCAACCGCGCGCTCGACATCCATCTGGCGCAGGCCAAGCCGCAGGTCGAATGCGAGCCGATCTTCGTGGCCCTGCGGTCGCTTCCCCAGGGAACGCCGGTGACGATCTGGGACGTCGCGCTGCGGGATTGGCCCAAGGCCATGTTGCCGACGTCCGCCCTTCGGGCCCAGGATCGCTTCGAGGGGATGATCCTCAGGCATCCGGTCCGGGAAGGTCAGCCACTGCTGGCGATCCAGCTGGCCAAGGCGGAAGATCCCAAAGCCCCAGTGCTGGTGGCCGAGACCTACGTGCCGGCCACGATCACGCCCGCCCCCTCGCTGATGCGTGACGCCGATCTGTGGGCACCGACCACGCCCGTGGCGACCGCCGACACCGCGCCGGCACCGCAAGCGCCGCCGCAGCAGCAGCCGGCCGCCACGCCACCGGCCGTGCCCGCCGAGGCGGTGGCCACGACGACTCCTGAGCCTTTACCGACGCCGGATCTTTCCGCCGCGACCGGGAGCCCGACCGGCGCTGCATCCGAGGCTGAGACCGCGGCCGTGACCACCGCGGAGCCCGCGGCGGAGCCGGCCGTGGAGGAGGTCGCCACCGCGACCGACCTGCCATCGAACGACGCAACGGCATCGACCACCGCGGCGGCAGCCTCCCCTGCAGCCGAAGCCGATGCCGCCCCGGCGCCCAAGCGCTACCTCGTCGTGCCGGAGCGGATCGCCATGCAGGCCGAGGCGTCGTTCACCAGCCCCGCGCCACCACCGGCGGCCGCGGAGACCGTCGCCGTGACAGATCCTCCCGTGAGCACCTCCGCCGCCGTGCGGCCAGGGAAGGCAGCCGCGGCCACGGCCCCAGCGCAGCCGCAGGCCGCTGACGCGCCGCGGAAAGCCACGGCGGGCCAGGCCCGACGGCAGCAGCCCTCCACGTCATCCCCCACGTCCCCCCGAGGCGCCGCCCCCGCGCGGAAGTCAGGGGGCGTGCCCCGCGTGGCGCAGGCGCCGACGCTCGAAACGCACCCCAACACCGAGCCGGCGCAGCGGGCGACGGTGCTTGATTCGTGGTTTCCCAATCTTCGCGCCGGCTTCGACGCGACGCGGAAGAAGTGATCGCCGCCGCTACTCGATCACGAGTTTGCCGCCGACGATGCTCGTCCGCTCGATCGTGCTCGATTCCTGCAGGGCATGCGCCTCGGCGGTCGCCTCCAGCGGCATGACGCGGTCGATCGGCACGCGAAGCTTGCCGGCCGCCAGCCAGCGGTTGATGTCGAGGGCCGCCGCCGCTTGCTGCGGGCTCGACGCCTTGAACATCACGAAGCCGAACAGCCGACACTGCTTCACGTAGAACGGTCCCACCGGAAACGGCGGCCGAGCATCACGGCCAGCCATCACCACCATCCGGCCCCCCTCACCGAGCATCTCCACCGCCTGGTCGAACGCCGGCTCACGGAGCGTCTCCCAATAGACATGCACGCCGTCGGCCGCCGCCTCACGGACGGCCCGCAGCATGGCGGCCGGATCGTGGTAATCGACCACGGCATCCGCACCGAGGCCGCGCACGAGGGCCCGCTTCCGCTCCGACCCCGCCGAGGCGATCACGCGTGCCCCCAGGGCCTTGGCGATTTGCACCACCGCCGTGCCGACGCCCCCCGAGCCGCCGTTGACGAAGATCGTCTCCCCTGGCTGCAGCCGTGCGTGACCGACCAGGCCGAGATGGGCGGTGATCGACACGAGTGCCGCCGCCGCCGCATCCCGGTCGGAAACACCGGCCGGCGTGGGATAGAGCCAGCGTTGGTCGATGGCGGCCAGTTCGGAGAACGTGCCCTGCCGGCCGAGCACGCCCTGGTTGGATCCCCAAACCCGCATCCCCGGCCGCAGCGTGTCGACCGCGTCGCCCACCGCCACCACCTCGCCGGCCAGATCGCACCCGACGACGAACGGAAATGTCAGCGGCATGGCGACGCTGCCGGCCCGCACGTAGGTGTCGATCGGATTGACCGCGCGAGCCCGCACCCGCACGAGGGCCTCGCGAGGACCCGGAACCGGGTCCGGGAGTTCGCCCACCGTGATCACGTCGGGCGCGCCGGTGCGGGTGATGAAGGCTGCCTTCATGGTCCGGTTTTCCGGGCACCGGCCCGCAGGGCCACTCCCAGCAGGCCGACCACCGCGCCCATCCCTCCGACGACGAACAGGCCACGGGACAGGCCGGTGGAGAAGTTCGTCTTCTGTTGAATCCGCCTTTCGTCAGGCGTCGGCGGCCGCGCGATGCCCGACTGCGAAAGGCTCTTCCAGGCCTGGTAGACCTGTGTGTCCGAGGCGGCGGCGACGCTGGCTCGGATCGACTCGGTGGCGGAGGGCGACGGAGTCGGCACGGCGAACATGGCGGCGGCGGCCCACGCGAGGCCGGCCACCAGACCGCCTGCCAGCATGCAGGCGTGGGACACCCGCCAGCCTTCTCGCGGGCGCGACTGTCCGGCCTCGGCGGACCGCAGGCGACTGAAATCCCGCAGCTTCGGCACGGCCACGTTGCGACCGCACGCTGGGCAGGTTGCCGCTCCGCCCGCCTGGCCGGTCGTGACCACGATCGTCTGCGAGCACTCACAGGGAAGAAGGAACGCTTTCATGGGAGTCGATCCGTGGGGGCTTCGAACGACGGGCCGGAGAAACACTTTCCCCGGAAGTTTTTACCACCCGAGGGTCATTTTTCGGAATTTCAGGGCCCCGCAGGGGTAAAAAAAGTTGGCTTTCCCGAAGCCACGGCGGCATAATCGTGGGCCCTTCGGAACTCGGTCACCGCCTCCCGATGGTTCCTTCCCCTCCTGCCCAATCCACCTCGCGTTCCGGGCTGCCCGAAGCCCTGCTTCCGTCCGCCGCGGGGGGCCGGCCCCGGGGGCTTTTCGGGTCACTGGACTTGGTCGCGCCTTGAATCACACTGTCGGCTTTCCGAAAGATGCATCGGCGCCTGGAGGCGCCCCGCGGGCTGACATCCGCATGGTCACGTTCGTAGCTACTTGAAGGAGCTCTGCCTTGTACGACTCGCTGCTGGACGAACTCGAGGACGACGTTGTTTCCAACCCGCAGGAGGTTGAGGAACTGACGGAGAAGGTCGTCGATGCGGAGGAGGCCGATGCCGAACTGCTCGATGTCGATGCCGACGCGCCCCCGGTCCCGGAGGGTGAGATCGACGGCGAGGCCGAGGTCGAAGCCGGCGGTGATGCCGAAGAGGTGCTGGCCGAGCAGGTTGAAAACTGGTCGGACGACCCCGTCCGCATGTACCTCACGCAGATGGGCGAGATTCCGCTGCTCACCCGGGCCCAGGAAATCTTCCTCGCCCGGCAGATCGAGACGACCCGGGCCCAGTTCCGCGCCAAGCTCCTGGAGTGCGAGTACGTCTGCCAGCAGGCGTTCCGGGTGCTCTCCCGCGTCCACCGCGGCGAGCTGCCCTTCGACCGCACGGTGCAGGTGTCGGTGACTGATCGGCTCGAGAAGGATCAGATCCTCGGCCGTCTGCCGCACAACCTGCGGACGCTCGAGGTGCTGCTCAAGCAGAACAAGGCCGATTACCGCCTCGCCCTCTCCAAGAAGCGGAAGATGGGCGAACGGCGCGAGGCCTGGGCCCGACTCGGACGGCGGCGCCGCCGGTGCGTCCGCCTCATCGAGGAACTGGGGCTCCGCACGCAACGGATCGAGGCCATGATTCCGGCGCTCGAGGGCTTCGTCGCGCGGCTCAAGGAGCTGAAGGGAAAGATCGACGCCCACAAGCGATCGAAGCAACCCCCGTCCGCACGGGCGCAGATGGTCGAGGAATATCGGGCCATCCTCAAGGCCTGCCAGGAGACCCCCCGCAGCCTGAAGCGACGGGTCGAGGAGATCCGCGTGATCTTCGCCAAGTATCAGAAGGCCAAGCGGGGCCTCTCCGAGGGCAACCTGCGGCTCGTCGTATCGATCGCGAAGAAGTATCGCAACCGCGGTCTCTCGTTCCTCGACCTGATCCAGGAGGGCAACGCCGGCCTGATGAGGGCGGTGGACAAGTTCGAATACCGCCGTGGCTACAAGTTCTCCACTTATGCCACGTGGTGGATTCGGCAGGCGATCACCCGGGCGGTGGCGGATCAAAGCCGCACCATCCGAATCCCGGTGCACATGGTGGAGACGATGAGCCGCGTGCGGAACGTGGCCCGGCAGTTGCTGCAGGAATATGGCCGCGAGCCGACGATCGAGGAGATCGCCGCCCGGGCCGGCACGCCGGTGGACGAAACGCGTCGCGTGACGGCGATGAGCCGCTATCCGATCAGCCTCGACCGCCCGGTGGGCAACAGCGAAGACAGCCACTTCGGCGACCTGCTTCCCGACACCGGCGCCGAGAACCCGGCCGTCGGCGCGGCCCAGGAGATGCTCCGCAACCGGATCGCGAAGGTGTTGAAGAGCCTTTCGTATCGCGAGCGGGAGATCATCAAACTCCGCTACGGCCTCGGCGACGGCTACAGCTACACGCTCGAGGAAGTCGGCCACATCTTCAAGGTGACCCGCGAGCGGATCCGGCAGATCGAGGCCAAGGCGGTGCGGAAACTGCAGGCCCCGGCCCGCAGCGAGGAACTCTCCGGCTTCCTGGACTGAGCCCAACTCCCTCCACCCCGCTGCGGACGATATACTCAAGGAGTCAGTCCGCCGATCGACCCGACAGCGGGTCCGCGTTGGTCGCCTCTCTCGGCACCGACGGCGACGCGGGCGTTTTCCAGCGGAGAGATCCAATGGCGAACGGCTCTATCCGATCGGTTCCCTTCCTGCGGGTTGCGGCGATCTGCGCGGCTGTGGCCTCCGCTTCGATCGCCGCGGCCGTCGAGCCGGTGTCGTTCAACCGCGACGTGCGGCCGATCATGTCCGACACGTGCTTCCATTGCCACGGGTTCGACGCCAAGACCCGCGAGGCCGGCCTGCGGCTCGACCTCCGCGAGGCCGCGCTGGCGAAGACCGAGGGGGGCGTGGTGCCGATCGTGCCCGGCGACCCCGCCGCCAGCGCCATCATCGCCCGCATCTTCGATGCCGACGATCCGATGCCACCGGAATCGGCCCATAAGCCGCTCACAGACGCGCAAAAGGAGATTCTCAAGCGGTGGGTGGCCGAAGGGGCCGAATACGAGCCGCACTGGGCCTACGCACCCCTCGTCCGGCCCGTGTTGCCGGCCGGCAGCGAGGGGAAGAACCCGATCGACGCCTTCATCGACGCCCGACTGGCGGCGCGGGGCCTGGAACCGGGGCCGGAGGCGGAGCCGGCCGTCCTCGCCCGCCGGACCGCGCTCGACCTCACCGGGCTGCCGCCGCAGGCCGCGCTTGCGGGCGGTGCCACGCTGCCGCGCGACCACGAGGCCGCGGTGGACGCGTTGCTGGCATCGCCGCACTTCGGCGAGCGGATGGCCGTGTGGTGGCTCGACATCGCCCGGTTTGCCGACACCGTCGGCTTTCACGGCGACCAGAACCAGCGAATCTTCCCGTACCGCGACTGGGTGATCGCGGCCTTCAACACCAACAAGCCGTTCGACGCGTTCACCCGCGAGCAGCTCGCCGGCGACCTGCTGCCGAATCCCACAACCGACCAGCTCGTGGCCACGGGCTACAACCGGCTCACGATGATGACCCGCGAAGGGGGCGCGCAGCCCCGGGAATACCTCGCCAAGTACGGTGCCGAGCGGGTGCGGGCCGCGGCGGCCGCGTGGTTTGGCAGCACCTTCGGCTGCGCCGAATGCCATGATCACAAGTTCGATCCGATCAAATCCCGCGATTTCTACGAACTCCAGGCTTTCTTCGCCGACATCAAGCAATGGGGCGTCTACAGCTTCTACGACTCGTCACCCGAGCCGGAACTGAAGGGCTTCAACAACGACCATCCGTTTCCGCCGGAGATCGAGGTCGAGAGCCCGTGGCTGGCGAAGGAGCTGGCCCGCACACGGCGGCAGATCGGTGAGACGCTGGCCACCGCCGCATCCGGGCTGCGGGCCGACGCAGGGGCAGGCGAGGCGCTGGCCCGTTGGGAGGGCGACGTTGCGACGTTTCTCGCCGAGCACCCCGACGGCTGGTCCGCTGCGGATCCGGAGCCGGAATCCCCGCCGGACTCGAACGAGGAGGACGATGCCCAGAAGGACAAGCCCGACGGATCGAAACCCCGCCCACGGCAGGCCGTGTTCACGAGCGCCCGCCTGCCTGCCGTGGCAACGCTGCGTCTGACGATCGACGCGGACGCGGTCCCGCCTGAGGCACGCAAAAAACTGGCCAACGGCAAGGTCTCGATCAAGGTCGCGGTGCAGCCGGCGGAGGGCAAGCCACGCGGCGTCACCATCAAGGCCGGTCAGGCGACGGCGCGACGACGGCACTACGTTTCCGGCGTCGAGATCCCGGGCATCGATGCCGACTGGCGGCTGCCCGCCGAACTGCCCGCCGACGGCCCGCTCACCGCCGTCTGGCTGCTCGACCCGGTGCGGCTGGCCGCCGGCGACAGGCTCGTCGTCACGGTCACGGGCGATGCGGCCCTGCCGCTGGCCTTCGCCGCCAGTCCGCTGGCGGCGCTCGAGCCATTGGAGGTCGTGCCAGCAGCCGATCTCGCGGCCCTGCGCGTGTCCGCGGCGACCCGGTCGCCCGAGCAGGCCGACCAGGTCGCCACCGCGTTCCTGCTCGCCACCGCGCACGACCGGGCCGCATTCGACGCGCTGCACGCCCTCGCCGCCCGGGAGCGGGAACTGTTCGGCGGGCGAACCTGGACGATGGTCACACAGGCTCGGCCAGAGCCACTGCAAATCCGCGTGCTCCCGCGCGGCAATTGGCAGGATGAGAGCGGGCCGGTCGTCCTGCCCGCCACCCCCTCGTTCCTGCCCGGCCGGATCGAGAGCACGCCCGAGCGGCGGCTCACACGGCTCGATCTCGCCAACTGGATCACGTCCGACGCCAACCCGATCACCGCCCGCGCCGTCATGAACCGGCTCTGGGCGATGGTGTTCGGAACGGGATTGAGCGTGGCCCTCGACGACCTCGGCTCGCAGGGCGAGCCGCCGACGCATCCCGAACTGCTCGACTGGCTGGCCTGCGAGTTTCGCGAGTCGGGCTGGGATATGAAGCGGATGATCCGGCTCATCGTCACGAGCCGGGCCTATCGCCGGACGAGTTCGCTGCGGCCCGACGCCCAGGCCGTCGATCCGGCCAACCGTCTCCTGGCCACGCAGAACCCCCGCCGGCTGGAGGCCGAATTCGTCCGCGACAACGCGCTGGCGATCGCGGGCCTGCTCAATCTCGACGACATCGGCGGCCCGAGCGTGAAGCCCTACCAGCCGGACGGCTACTATGAAGCCATCCAGTTCCCCGACCGGACGTACGTGGTGGACACCGACGCGCGGCAGTGGCGCCGCGGCGTCTACGTCCATTGGCAGCGGACCTTCCTCCATCCGATGCTCGCCAACTTCGACGCCCCGGCTCGCGACGAGTGCTGCGCCTGCCGGATCACGAGCAACACCCCCCAGCAGGCGCTCACGCTCTTGAACGACCCCGAGTTCGTCGAGGCGGCGCGGGCGCTGTCCGCGCGGCTGCTCATCGCCAGCGGCGCAACCGACGACGCCACGCGGCTCCGGCTGGCGTGGCGGCAGGCCCTCGACCGCGAGCCCCGCCCGCGGGAACTGGAATCGCTGGCCTCCTTCCTGGCCGCCCAGCGGGCGACGTTCGCCGCCGATCCGGCCGCGGCCAAGGCGGCCCTGGCAGTCGGGCTCGCGCCGCGTCCGCCGCTCGACCCGGTCGAGCACGCCGCCTGGATGCAGGTCTGCCGCGTGCTCCTCAACACGCAGGAAGTGATCACGAGGTATTGAACCGATGAACGTGCATCCCGATCCGCTGGCGGTGTCGCGCCGCAGTTTCGTCACCCATGGGGCCTACGGCCTGGGCGGGATGGCGCTGGCGCTCCTGGGTGGCGCGACAGGCCGGGCCTCCCCTGCCCCCGGCCTCGTGAAGCCCGACGACTGGCACGGCGCCCTGCAGGGGCCCCACTTTCCCGTGAAGGCCAAGCGGGTCATCTTCCTGTGCATGGCCGGCGGGCCGTCGCAATTCGAGACGTTCGATTGGAAGCCCGCCCTCAAGGAGCTCGACGGGCAGCCGTTCCCCGAGTCGTACACCAAGGGCCAGCAGCTCGCGCAGCTGCAAAACCAGGTGCTCAAGGCCCGCGGCTCGTTCACGGGCTTCCGCAAGCACGGTGCGTCCGGCATCGAGGTCAGCGACCTGTTCCCCCACATCGCGAAGCAGGCCGACCGGCTGTGCGTGATCCGCTCGATGCAGACCGAGCAGATCAACCACGACACGGCCCATGCCTTCATGAACACGGGCTCGATCATCAAGGG
>CAZONY010000049.1:0-9407 GCA_964581215.1 uncultured Chitinophagaceae bacterium
GGGCGATCGCCAGGGCCGTGGCCGGATGGTCGCCGGTGATCATCACGGGGCGGATGCCCGCCGAGCGGCAGCGGGCCACGGCGACGCGGGCCTCGTCCCGGGGCGGGTCGATCATGCCCGCCAGGCCACTGAAGACGAGGTCGTGTTCCTGATCGGCCGAGTCGCCCGCGTCGCCGTCGTGCCCGCCATACTCCCGCCAGCCGAGGGCCAGCACCCGCAGCGCCCGCTCCGCCATGCCGCGGGCGGTGGCGAGAATCTCCCGACGGCGCTCGTCGGAGAGGGGGATCACGGCGCCGGCCGACTGCTCGGCCACGCATTTCGGCAGCAGCGACTCGGGGGCTCCCTTGCAATACATCAGGCGATGCCCATCGGGCAGGCCGACCACCACCGACATCGTCTTGCGTTCCGAATCGAACGGGATCTCGAGCAGCGGACGTTCGACGGATTCGTCCCGCGCGATCCCCGCCTTGAGCGCGGCCACCACCAGGGCCCCCTCGGTGGGATCGCCCACGACCTGCCAGGTGCCGGCATCGCCGCGCGGCTGCACGGCGGCGTTGTTGCAGGTGGCGGCGATCGTGAGCAGGCGGCGCAGGTCGGGGTCGCCGCGGGCGGTATTCCGCGTGGCCGTGACGGGCCCCGCGTCGTCGTCGGCCCGAAAATCGCCCTGGGGCGAGTAGCCCGTGCCGGCGACGTGCCAGGCGCGGCGGCCGGCGTGAATCTCCCGCACGGTCATTTCGTTGCGCGTGAGCGTGCCGGTCTTGTCGGAGCAGATGACCGTGACCGAGCCGAGCGTCTCGACGCTCGGCAGCCTGCGGACCAGCGCGTTGCGGGCCACCATCCGCTGTAGCCCGATCGCCAACACGAGCGTGACGACGGCGGGCAGACCCTCGGGCACGGCCGCTACCGCCAGGCTCACCGCCGTGAGCAGCACCTCCCCGAGCCCGCCGCCGCGGCGCATCTCCAACGCCACGATGAGCCCGACGATGAGGAGGCAGACGACGATGAGCACGCGGCCGAGTTCCCCGAGCCGCCGCTGGAGCGGGGTGATCTCGACCGGAGACCGTTCGAGGAGCCCGGCGATGTGGCCGAGTTCGGTCGCCATGCCGGTGGCGACGACGACCGCCTCGCCGCGGCCGGAGGCGACGACGGTGCCCGAATAGACCATCGTGCGACGGTCGCCGAGGGGCGTCTCCGCCGCGAGTGTCGCCGCGGCGTCTTTCACGAGCGGCATCGATTCGCCGGTGAGCGCCGCCTCCTGGACTTGCAGGGCGTGCGTTTCCAGGAGCCGGGCATCGGCGGGCACGGAGTCGCCGGCCTCGAGCACGATGCGGTCGCCGGGCACGAGCCCACGGGCCGGGGCCGAGAGGAGCGCGCCGTCGCGGATCACGCGCACCACCGGCGAGGCGAGTTTCTCCAGGGCCGCGAGCGCCTGCATGGCCCGTTCCTCCTGGAAGAAGCCGATGAGCGCGTTGACCAGCACGATCGCGGCGATGGCGGCCGTGTCGGCCCACTCCCCGAGCGTCGCCGAGATCACGGCCGCCACCACCAGGATCCAGATCACGAGTTCGGCGAACTGGCGGGCGATCTTCCGCCAGAGCGGCACCGGCGGTGGTTCGACGAGCGCGTTGGGGCCGTGTCGCTCCAGCCGGCCGGCGGCCTGGGCGGCGGTGAGCCCGGTGTCGGGATCGACGTCGAGCCTGTGCACCACCTCGCCGACGGGGAGGGCATGCCAGGGCGGCGGAAGGAAAGTCGGGTCGGTCGACATCGATCGATGGGAGGGCGGTAGGGGCACGTGCATAATCATTCGCCGGCCCGAGCGGCAAAGCCACGGCGACGTGTCGGTCGTGGCCGAAAAGCCGCTCCACTCTCAAGGCGAGCAGGGCCGGGCGCGTGCCGTGCAGGCCGTGCGGTGGAACCGCAGGGTTTTTGCGATGACAGCACATATGCTATCATCGCGGCATGGACCGGCAGCGTGTCGTCGTCGATACGAACGTCATCGCCTCGGCGTTGACGAGCGTTACTGGCGCAAACCGTGAAGTGCTGCGATGCTGCCTGCAGGGGCGTGTCGAGCCCTTGATCGGTACCGCCCTCTTTCATGAGTACGAGAGTCTCGTGCGCCGTCCTTCGGTGAACGCCCGCTGCCCGCTCGCGCCAAAAGAACGAGATGATCTGCACGATGCGTTTCTTGGAGCGAGCGCCTGGGTGCGGATCTCTTTTTGCTGGCGACCCAACCTGGCGGAAGAATCGGACAACCATCTCATCGAGTTGGCCGTGGCGGGTGGGGCGGCGGCCATTGTCACGAACAACGTGCGCGATCTGCGCTCTGGTGAACTGATTTTTCCCGACATCGGCATCATGACTCCAGCGGAATTCCTGAAGGCACTGAGGAGATTGGCATGACGACGCTTACGATTCGCATTCCGGACGACACCGCCGCACGCCTGCGTCAATTGGCGAAGCACCGGGGCATCAGCCTCAACAAACTCATGGAGGAGTTTTCCACGACGAGCCTCGCCGAATTCGATACCGAAAACCGCTTTCGGATCCGGGCCGCGAAGGGGTCGCCCAGGCGGGGGCTCGCGCTGCTGGAGAAGCTCGACGCAACGCTGCGGAAACGGCCCGCCAAGCGAAAGCGTAGCGGCCACTGAGGCTGCGACCAAAAAATCTTTTTGCGATCGCCCCCAAAGATTTTCGGCCCCGCGGCGCCTCATGACAGTGACAAGGAGCGATCTCACGTTGTCGGACCTCGATGAGCAACTCGTAGCCGCCTGGCAGAAAGCCGGCGACCGAACCGCGCGGGCTCGCTCATCGGCTTGCAATGCATTCACCCCGCCATGCCGCTCGACACGGTGTGGCTGGCCGACGACTTCGGGGGAGCGTTTCGTCCGTTCCGCACGGAACGAGCCAACGGAATGGAAATGACCTCGGTCAAATACTTTTCGAGCAGCGCCTACGGCGCGGTGGCCCTCCGAGGCCGGGCCTGGTTCAGCGTTCATTTCCAGGAGTCCGCCGACGGCGATGCGGACCGGTGAGCGCCAGTGCATGGCTTTGGTCGGCCTTGGCTTACGGCGGCCGTGGGGCCGCGCCCCCCTGCGTAGAATCCGACCCCGCGCGCACCGAGGTCGTCTGGTTCGATGCCCATGCATCTCCGCCGCATTTTCCCCGTGCCGCTGCTCGTCGCCGGGAGCCTGCTCCTGTCCGGCCAGGTCGGATCAGCTGATGAGCCGGGGCCGCGGTGCCTGGGAATCGACGTCTATTTTCATGGCGCTGACCAGCAGGAGCGGACCGCGGCGGAGGCGGCCACACGCTTCGCCGCGGAGCGACCGGGCATCGCGATCCGGCGGCACGATCTCGATGCCGGCGGCGACGCGGCCGACCGGTTGGCGAGCCTCGCCGCGCGGCTCCGGTTCGACGCGGCGGCCACGCCGGTGCTCTTCGGTTGCAACCGCCTCCTGGCCGCGGTGCACGATCCCGCGGCGGTGGGAGCCGGTCTGCGGGAGATGTGCAGGATCACGCTTTACGCCCGGCCCGGCTGCGCGCGGTGCGCGGCGGGGAAGGCTTGGCTGCCGACGCTGCTGGAGCGGTGGCCCGGCTTCGCCCTCGAGTCGATCGACATCGCCGGCGACGCTCCCGGGAGGGCGCGGCTCGAGCGGCTCGTGAAGCGGCACCCCGGCGGCGGCGTGAGCGTGCCGGTGATCCATGTCTGCAACTCGGTGGTGGTCGGGTTCGATGCCGCCGAGACCACCGGCGAAAAAATCATGGCCCTCGTGAACCGCTGGACCGCCCCCTGCGCGGCTCCCGATTCCGCGGCGGCGGCCCTCTCCACCGGCACGAGCGCGGAGTCTCGACCCGCCACGGCCGAGCCGCCGGCTCCGGCGGCGATCGACGATCCCGCGGTCGTCGAGACCCCGCTCCTCAAGCTCTTCGACGGCCGGCTCGATCCGCGGCGCTTGGGGATGCCGCTCTTCACGCTCGCGGTGGGGCTCGTGGACGGCTTCAATCCCTGCGCGATGTGGGTGCTCCTGCTCCTGCTTTCGATCCTCGTCAACCTGCGGGATCGGTGGCGGATCCTGGCCATCGCCGGCACGTTCGTGTTCGTGAGTGGGGCCGCCTACATGGCCTTCATGGCGGCCTGGCTCAACGTGTTCGAGTGGATCGGCTACCTCCGGCCGGTGCAGGTGGCGCTGGGCCTCATGGCGATCGCGATCGGTTCGATTCACGTCAAGGATTTCTTCGCCTTTCGGCAGGGCCTATCGCTCTCGATCCCGGAGGCGGCCAAGCCTGGCATCTACGCGCGGATGCGGCGGATCGTGACCGCCGAGAATCTGCCTGCGGCGGTCGCCGGCGCCTTCGCGTTGGCGGTGCTCGTGAACGTCGTGGAGCTGCTCTGCACGGCCGGCCTGCCGGCGGTGTACACGAGCGTGCTCGCGCAGCAGGGGTTTTCGGCCTCCGGCCGCTACGCCTACCTGCTGCTCTATATCGTCGCCTACATGTTCGACGACGCGATCATGGTGGCCGGCGTCGTCTGGTCGCTCTCCCGGCTCAAGCTTCAGGAGGCCGGGGGACGTTGGCTCAAGCTCGTGAGCGGCGGCGTCATCCTGCTGCTGGGCCTCGTCATGCTCTTCAGGCCGGAGTGGCTGGCGTGATACGATCCCGTGATGCGCATCGTCATTCTCGACGGCTACACGGCCAATCCCGGCGACCTCGACTGGGGCCCCATCGAGGCCCTTGGGCCCTGCACGATCTACGACCGCACGGCCGACGCCGACGTCGCCTCCCGCGCGGGTGACGCGGAAATCGTGCTCACCAACAAGACGCCGCTGCCGGCCGACGTGATCGCGGCCCTGCCGAACGTGAAGATGATCGGCGTCTTGGCGACGGGCGTGAACGTGGTGGATGTGGCGGCAGCCAGGGCCCGCGGCGTGCCGGTCTGCAACGTGCCCGCCTACAGCACGCCGGGCGTGGCCCAGGCCGTCTTCGCCCTGCTCCTGGAGCTCACCAACCGCACCGGCCACCACGATCGCACGGTGCACGAGGGCCGGTGGGCGGCCTGCGCCGACTTCTGCTACTGGGATGGCGACCTCGTGGAGCTCGCGGGACTGACGCTCGGCATCGTGGGCTACGGCCGGATCGGCGCCGCGGTCGCCCGGGCGGGACGGGCCTTCGAGATGCGCATCCTGGCACACCGGCGGAATCTCACCGGAGCCGTCGAGGGGGGCGGCGAGTACGCGGATCTCGACCGGCTGTTTCGCGAGAGCGACGTCGTGAGCCTCCACTGCCCGCTCACGCCGGAGACGAAGGAGCTCGTCAACGCCGCCAGGCTCGCGCAGATGAAGCCGACGGCCTATCTCATCAACACCGCCCGCGGCGGGCTCGTGAACGAGGCGGATCTGGCGGCCGCGCTCGATGCCGGCCGGATCGCCGGAGCCGGGCTCGACGTGCTCTCCGTGGAGCCACCGTCCGCTTCGAATCCGCTCTTGAACGCCCGCAACTGCGTGATCACGCCCCACATCGCCTGGGCCACCCGGGCCGCCCGCCGTCGCCTGCTCGCGATCACGGCGGACAACATCGCCGCCTTCCTCGCCGGCGCTCCGCGCAACGTAGTGGGGTGACGTGAGGAATCGCATGGCTGCGGCCCCGTCGGACATCGCGTTCGTGACCACCTGCAAGGGGCGGCTGCATCACCTGAAGGAGACGCTGCCCCTGCTGGTGGGCCTCGCTCCCGGAGAGATCGTGGTGGTGGACTATGGCTGTCCGCAGGCCGCGGGAGCGTGGGTCGCGGCGGCCCATCCGCGCGTGCGGGTCGTGCACGTCACGGACGATCCCGGCTTCTGTGCGGGCCGGGCCCGCAATCTTGGCGCCACGGCGACGAGGTCTCCCTGGATCTGCTTCATCGATGCCGACGTGATGGCCGCGCCCGGCTGGATGGCCTGGATGTGCGAACACCTCGATCCGCGCTGCTTCTACCGGGCCGGATCGATCGCCGGAAGGCGGTCACTCGATACCTGGGGCAGCGTGATCTGCCCGCGGACCGACTTCGAACGGATCGGCGGTTTCGACGAGGCCTTCATCGGCTGGGGAGGCGAGGACGACGATCTTTACATCCGGCTCAAGACCGCCGGCCTGCGGGAGACGTTTTATCCCGGGGCGTTCGTGAAGGCGATCCCGCACCCCGACGACGAGCGGACGGCATTTCGCGAGGTGAAGCGGCGGGCCCTGCAGCTGGAGATCAACTCGCTCTATATGAAGACGAAGCAGCACGTCGCCGCCGCCCAGCCGGCCGGCCGGGACGTGCCGCTCGACTGCCGCCGGGATCTGATGCGACAGATCACCGCGACGATGCTCGCCTGGGATGCCGATCGTGCCGGCCCGAGGCCGGCGCTCGATTTCGACGTCCGCGGCAGCGGGTGGTCGCCCCCCGGAGCGGACGTGCGGTTTCGTGTCGAATTCACTCCGGCACCGTCGTCGGAGCGGCTCGGCGACGCGGCCGCGGCCGCCGGTTTCGGTGACGATGCGGCGCAGACCGGCCGGGTGGCCGAAGGCTGGGATGCCGCCGCCCACGATCTCTGGCGACGGGACGCCCGGGCGGACGCCATCCAGGCGGTGTTGGCCGCCATCAATGCGGCTGGCCATGAAAAGCCGGCCCCGCTGCTGATGCAGTTTTCCTACTACCTCTTCTTGTTCGGCGACATCAAGGCGGCTGCGTTGCCGCTGGAGCACATCCTCAAGCAGGATCCGCAGCACGTGGAAGCGCTTCGCAACCTCGCCGTCTGCCGCTCGCGGACCGGGTCCGACGAGGAGGCCGTCGCCCGTGCCCGGTCGCTGCTCGAAAAACAGCCCGATGACCCGCTGGCCTGGGACATCCTGGCCAAGAGCCTCCACGCCCTCGGCCGCGACGATGAGGCCACCGAAGCCGGCACGCACGCGCTCCTCAGCAAAGACCGCGGGTGCGATCCGGCTCGGGCCCGCGGGTGGGCCTTGCCCTCCGGCCGGCCGGAGGGTGTCGCGGCGGCGCCGGGCAAGCGCAACGTGATTTCGTTTTCGCTCTGGGGCGCCAATCCCCGCTACCTGCGCGGGCTGCTTCGCAACCTGCTGCTCGCCCCCGATCTCCATCCCGGCTGGAAGGTGCGGGTGCATCTCGATTCGACGGTGCCGGAAGAATTCGTAACGCTCATCCACGAGACGGGGGGCGAGGCCGTCCTGCAGCCCGATGGCCAGACGGTGCGGCAGAAGCTCGCCTGGCGGTTCCTGGTTGCCGATGATCCTGCCGTGGGTCGCTTCCTCGTGCGGGATGCCGACTCCGTGTTCAGCCTGCGGGAATCACTGGCGGTGCGGGCGTGGACGGAATCCGACCGCTGGTTTCACGTGATGCGCGACTGGTGGACCCACACCGACCTCGTGCTGGCGGGCATGTGGGGAGGCATCGCCGGCGTCCTCCCCTCGATGGCGGCGATGCTCGAGCGGTACGCGCCCCCCGCGCTCGACACGCCGAACGTGGATCAGTGGTTTCTCCGCGACGTGGTGTGGGCCTTCATGCGGCAGTCGTGCCTCGTCCACGATCGCTGTTTTCGGACTCCGCACGCGCTGCCCATGCCGGGGCCGCTTCCCCCGGGTAATGCGCACGTCGGGCAGAGCGAGTTCTCGGCGCGACGCGAGGCACAGGCCCGGCTTCTGGCCGCGTGGATCGACCGGCACCCATGCCTGGGAATGCCCGAAACATTTCCCGCTGCGTGAGCGGCCAGATGCCGGGCCTGCCCACGAGGGCTGCCAGGGGGCGCCGTCCTACTCGGCGGGATCGGTGGTCTTGCCGCGGCGGGTGGCAGAGACGGCGATCGACCCGTCGATCGGGATCTCCTGCTGCTCCGCCACGAGCGCGGCCGTGAGCGTGAAGCTGGCCGTGTCGCCATCGGCGGGGAGTCCGCCGGCGGCCAGCTGCCCGTCGAGCCAGGGCTTCAGGGCGCCGCGGAGCGTCTTGTCGGTGGCGGGCCGCGACGTGTCGCCGATGAAGTTGCGGAGGGCTCCGCCGGAAAGCACGTAGGCCTGTCGGGCGGCGACGAACGGCAGATCGCCGAACGAAAAGCCGGCCGCCGTCGCTCCCGTGGCCGCATCCCGCAGCAGCAGCCTCAATTCCGCCTTGGCCGGCGGCACGAACACCGGCGGCACGTGGATCACGATCGCGTCGCCGCTGGCCGCGAAGAATTCGTTCACGCGGGCCACCTCGGCCTGGGCCGTCGGCGACCGGGCGGCCGCGAAGGTGAGGCGAATGTCGAAGCCCGGGTCGAAGGCGAGGCTGCAGGCCGCCGCCATGGGTCGCCGCGCTACGGGCACGAGCAGGTGGCTGCTCACACCGTAGGGCGTGGCGAGGTGGATATCGACCACGTCGCGATCATTGCAGGGAACGGCGCCGCACCCATCCGCGCCCGGCGATCCGGCGAAGGCGGGGCCGTCGGCGGCGACCGGCGCGGGGAGCGGCTCGACGGCCGACGCCATGCGCACGGCTTGTTGCCCGGTGCGTCCGAGGCACGGCCCGACCTGCGGGCCACAGCCGGGACCGCGCAGGATCGCCACCCCGGCGGGGATTTCGGCCTTGAGCACCTCGCGGCTGATGAGCGTGCAGGCGACCGGCTTGCCGCCGGCGATGAGCGAGGTGTCGTGGACGCTGAAGCCCTTGCCGATCAGGAAGAGCGTGGTCGTGGCATCGGGGTCGATGCCGGGAGCGCCATACCAGCCCACGAGCTCCGGCGCGAGGTCGGTGATGCCGGTGTTGAAGAGCTCGAAGCCGCCGCAGGTGTTTTCCTGGGGTATGTGCGCCTGCAGGGTCTGGAGCGGCAGCCGCCGATCGAGCTGATCCACGCGGCGCATCAGCCGGGCGAATTCTCCGGGCCGGTAGCGGTGGGCGCACCGCTGGCAGTGGCAGGCATGCTGCCGCATCGCCTGCACCGACCGCGAAAGCCGCATCGTCTGCCGCATGGTCTGGTCGGTGGCCGTGGGGTGGGCGAGCGAAAACCAGTTCGTCCGCACGTCGAGCGTGAGCGCTGGCACGAACGACGGCATCACGATGATCGCCGTGCACTCCCGCTGCCCCGGCTCGAGCTTCCGCTGGGCGAGGTCGGCGTCGGCCCCGGGGCCGCAGAGCGTCTCGGCGAAGGTGACGAGCGTGCCGCGGGTGGGGGGCGTCTGCACGCGGGGATAGAATCGCCACCCGAACGTGTCGTCACCGTGCGCGAAGGCCACGGCCGTCTTGTTGAGCGCGATCGTGGACATGTCGGTTTCGAGCCGCCGGGCGTAGCGGTCGAGCGCCGACGCCGACATCCGTCCGCTGGCGAAGGCCATCGCCATCGCCACCTGCAGCTCCCGGCGCCGCGCGTAGACGTCCTCCACGTTCTGCTCCTGGCTGACGGGATCGA
>CAZONY010000049.1:9482-12111 GCA_964581215.1 uncultured Chitinophagaceae bacterium
TTCCCGCGTGTCATCGATGAGCCGGTCGGTGAGCAGCGGCGATTCGACGAGCAGACCCCAGGCGAGCACGGCCGTGGTGGTGCGGCAGATCGGAGTGGCGGCGAGCCGCTCGTCGCAGCAGATGCCGTCGCCGATCTCGGCCGCCGGAGCCGGCACGGCAGCGCCGCTCTCGTCGCCCGTGCCGACCGTCATGAAGACATGGCAGCGGACGCGGGCCAGGTCGTCGATCCGCCGGCTGCGGACCAGCTCGGCGACGTTCCAGCCCGGCAGCTGCTCCCAGAGCGGCCGCTGCCGGTCCTGCGCGAGAAAGTCGGCCGCGGCCTCCAGTTCCTCGGCGAGGTGGGCCCGCACGTCGGCGTATTCGATGCAGGGGCGGCTGGCCGGGTGGCCGGCCAGGGCGAGGTGCGTGTCGCGGATGAGGATCGCGATCTGCCGGATGCCGCTCACGTCGGCCAGCTGCGAGAAGGGGAGCGGCATCCGCGCCCGCCGCGTCTTCATCGTCGGGGCGGCCGCGGGGGCGATCGCGGGGAGCCGCGCGGCGAGCGACTGCATCGCCGCCATCACTCCCTGCCGCGACGCAGCCGCCGCGGGCTGCGGCTCGAGGATCGTGCGGGCCCAGGCCAGGCACTGCGGGTCGTTGACGCAGTAAGTGAGTGCCGGCGCGACGAGGTCCACGAGGTCGTTGACGACGAGATTACGAAACGTCGTCGGCAGCAGGGCGTCGCCCAGGCAGGGCTCGGCGATCACGGTGATCTCGGCGCCGTGCCCCTTCGTCGTGTGGCCGCCGGGCAGGATCGAGACCGGCAGCCGGACGAGGTTGAGCGCATAACCGGGGGCGTCGGCCGAGTCGTCTCCCTCGTTGATCCGGCGCAGCTCGTGCAGGTGGTTGAGATAGCGAGAGAGTTGGTCGAGGTGGAGCGTTGGCTCGAGCGACACCGGCCGGTCGGTCACGTCGAAGGGGAGCACCTTCTCGAAATCGTGCGGCTTGGCGAGCGCGTCGGTGTCGGGAATCCGGCGGCGGTCGGTCGCCTCCTCCAGGGCCAGGGCCATGCTCAAAAACGACTGGTCGCTCCGGCGGATGGCGGCCTGGCTGCGGGCCGCGAATTCGCCCAACTGCCGCTGCATCTGGGCCTCGTATTCGTGGCGGTGCCGCATGAGGCGGCTCTGCCCCCACACATCGGGCTGCTTGGCCACGATCGAGCCGTAGGCGTTGACATGGTGCTCCAGCCAGTCGATCTCGTCGGCCAGTCGCTCGATGGAGTCCCCGCACTCGGCCTGCGGGCGGTGCGGGGCGGGGGGCTGCCGGTGGGCGGCCCGCATGGGAGCCATCAGGCCGTGGATCACGCGGCCGATGTCGCCGGCCCGCGCCGGCAGGGCGGCCCAGACCGCCAGGGTGAGGACTGTCGCGATGGCCACCGTCCGACGGGAAGGGTCCGTGCGGATCATGGTCGAATCTCCTTCGAGGGGAGCCCCGTCAGGGGGGCGATACCCCACGTGAGAATCGGCGGCATGGGGCAGGGGATTCACGAGAACCGGGCAGGCCGTGGCCGTCGGGCCAGCCTGCCCACCTTCCCAGGGGCGAGCCGCGGGCCGTCTGCCCGTCGGCGACACGGGTGGCGCGGCCGTGCGAAAAGGGGGTGAGGGCGGCCTGAAAAACGTGGGGCTCTGACCGCGGCGGCCGCGTACACTATTCGCACGGAGCGGTGGGCATCCATGTTGATCACGTTCACCCAGTCGGGCGGCTTTGCGGGCGTCATTCGCGGATGCCGGATCGACTCGACCGATCTCGAAGACGACGACCGCGAATCGCTGGAGCGTCTCGTCGATGCGGCCGGCTGGACGGAATCGTGGCAGGCGTTTTCGCCGGGGCGTGATCGCTGGCAGTACGAGATCCAGATCGATCGCGATGCCCATGCGGTGCACGTGGTGTGCGACGATGCGTGCGTCCCCGTCGCGGCGCGGCCGCTGGTGGCGTATCTGAAAGACAACGCCCGGCCGCAGTCGCCGAAGTAGGCGGGGCGGTGCCTGTCGGGGGCGGCGCACGCCACGTACACTGAGGGCCATGAAGCCACGCCCCTCGAAGCCACCGCGACCGGCCCCGAGCCGGAAGCCTGCCGCGGGAGGCTCCCGTGCCCGACGCCAGCCCCGGCATCAGGCGAAGACGGAGGAGATGTTTCACGGGCTGCGGGCCTGCGAGGCGCTGTTTGCGAAGCGACCTCAGGAGATCGTCCGCGTGTACGTCGCGCCGGGTCGCCAGAAGCATTTTCAAAACATGCTGGCCTGGTGTGCGAGCGAGCGGAGAGGTTTTCAGGTGGTGGCCGACGAGAACCTCGAACGGCTCACGAAGTCGGTGCACCACGAGGGCGTGGCGATCCTCGCGAAGCAGGTGCGGCGGTGGGATCTGGCCGCGCTGCTCGCCGCGGCCGCCGCTCCGGCCAGGGGGCCGCTCGTCTATCTCGACGGCGTGCAGAACCCGCACAACCTCGGGTCGATCCTCCGCACGGCCGCGCATTTCGGCGTCGGGGCGATCGTCGGCAGGGCGGGCGATCTGCCGCCCCTGTCGCCGGCGGCAGTGCGGGTGGCCGAGGGAGCGGCCGAGCACGTGCCCGTGTGCGACCTGGCGGATCCG
>CAZONY010000050.1:0-11989 GCA_964581215.1 uncultured Chitinophagaceae bacterium
TCCTCAGGCCGCTCGTCGATGAGCAGCATGAAGACGTAGGCATCGGGGTAGTTGGCGAGCACCGCCTTGGCCATCTTCTGGAGGAGGATCGTCTTGCCGGCCCGGGGCGGACTCACGATCAGGCCACGTTGCCCGAAGCCGATCGGCACGACCAGGTCGATGACCCGGGTGGCGATCTCCTCGGCCGTGGTCTCCATCACGATCCGCTCATCCGGATGCAGCGGCGTGAGCTCGTCGAAGAAGACGCGGGTCGAAAGCTTCGCCGGATCCTCGCCATTGATCGCCTCC
Organism: uncultured Chitinophagaceae bacterium; assembly: GCA_964581215.1. Lineage (GTDB taxonomy): Bacteria > Planctomycetota > Planctomycetia > Pirellulales > UBA1268 > CACORA01. The sequence goes on from CAZONY010000050.1 coordinate 289, forward strand.
ACGCGGAGCAGGGCGAAGTAGCGCTCCGTCTCCTTGGGGGGCCGAATCTGGCCGGCCACGCTCATCCCGTTCCGCAGGCCGAAGCGGCGGATCTGGCTCGGCGAGACGTAGATGTCGTCGGGGCACGACAGGTAGTGGTAGTCGGGGCTGCGGAGGAAGCCGAAGCCGTCGGGAAGGATTTCGAGCGTGCCCTCGCCGAACATGAGGCCGTTGAGCTTCACCCGCTCCTTGAGGATGCGGAAGACGAGGTCATGCCGCTTGGCGCCGGTCAGGTCGCCGATGTTTTCCTTCCGCGCGAGTTCGATGAGCTCCGGCATCGACATCTTCTGGAGCTCGGTGATGTAGGTGTCGCCCTTCTTGAGGGACTCGTAGTGGTCGGTGATATCGATGCCGTCCTTCACCTCGGCGGCGATCTCCTCCGCGAGCGACATCGGCCCCTGCTCGAGGTCGTCGGGCGATGGAGGGTCGGACGTGGGCATGGAGCACCTCGGGGAGCCAAGGGATCGACACGGAGGCCGCGTCGGGCTCGGGAACGGAAGAGGGGAAATCGCGGGGCGGGCGTCAATCGGGTTTCGGAGCGCCGGAGAGCGTATTCCAAATCCGATCGACTTGATTCCGAGTATAAGCCAAGTCACCGGAGGCATCCACGGCGGTCGTTTTCGCCGCCGGAACATCGGCGGGACGAAATCGACGGCTCCACGCCGCATCACGGGCCTCCTGCTGGGCGACCGTGAGATTTCTGTCAGCGAGCCGCCGGCGACGGATGGCCTCGTCACACTCCACGTGGATCAGGCGATCGCAGACGGCCGCCCAGCCCGCCTGCACCAGCAGCGGAATATCGAGCACCACCACCCGCCCCACGCCGTCCCCCGACTCCGTGCGTCGGTGTGCCTCGAGCATCTCCTCGATCCGGCGCCGCACCCGGGGATGAATGATCGCCTCCAAGGCCACGAGATCGGCGGCGTGGGTGGCCGTCGGGCCGAAGACCCGCTCGGCGAGCACGTCACGACGGATCGCCCCGCTGCCATCGGCCACCGCGGTCCCGAACCGCGCGACGATCGCCTCCCGTACCGCCGGTTCGTCGAGTGCCTCGCGGGCCAGGCGGTCGGCGTCGATCACCTCGGCGCCGTGCTCGGCCAGCCGTCTGGCGACGGTCGATTTGCCTGCCGCGATCTTCCCGACCAGCCCGATGACGATCATCTCACCCCTTCTCGCAGGCGGCCCAGGTGTCGCCGGTATGCACGGAAACCTCGAGCGGCACGTCGAGCTCCATGGCCCCGCGCATCTCCTCCGGCACGACCTGGCAGACCGCCGCGCTGGCCGGAAGAGGCGCCTCGATCAGCAGTTCGTCGTGAATCTGCAGCACGATCGCCGCCGCGGGCACCTCGGCCTTCAGGCGGCGATCGACGCGGAGCATCGCCAGCTTGATGAGGTCGGCCGCCGACCCCTGCACGACCGTGTTGACGGCGGTCCGCTCCGGCAGGGAGAGGGCGAAGCCGCCCGCCGCCGACCGCCGGCCTGCCCGATCGCGGACGCCGCTGATCGCCCGCCGCCGTCCGAGCATGGTCGTCACGTAGCCGTCGCGTCGGCAGCGGTCGAGCACGTCGTCCATGAAGACCTCGGCTCCGGCGAAGGTGCGGAAATAGGAGGCGATGAACGTCGCCGCTTCTGCCTGAGGAATGCCGAGCCCCTTGGCCAATCCGAAGGCCGACTGGCCGTAGAGGATCCCGAAATTCACCGCCTTGGCGGCCCGCCGCATGGCCGGAGTCACGCCCGCCGCCGCCACGCCATAGACCGCGGCCGCCGTCCGCGTGTGGATGTCCTCGCCGGAGGCGAACGCCTCCCGCATCGCCGGGTCGCCGGACAGGTGGGCCAGGATCCGCAGCTCGATCTGCGAGTAGTCGGCGGCGATGAACCGCCAGCCGTCGGCCCGGGGCAGGAAGGCCGCGCGGATCTGCTGTCCCTCGACCGACCGCGTGGGGATGTTCTGCAGGTTCGGGTCGCTCGAACTGAGCCTGCCGGTGGCCGTCACCGTCTGATTGAAGGTCGTGTGGATCCGGCCCGTGGCGGAATCCACCAGCGTCGGCAGCGCATCGACGTAGGTGCTCTTGAGCTTGGCAAACTTCCGATGCTCCAGCAGCTTCGCCGGCAGCGGATGCAAGGCGGCCAGTTCCTCGAGCACCTCGGCGTCGGTGCTCGGGCCGGTCTTGGTCCGCTTCACGACGGGCAGGCGCAGCTCCTCGAAGAGCACGTCGCGCACCTGCACCGGCGACGTGACGAGAAACTCGCGGCCGGCGCTGTCGTGAATCTCCCGCTCGAGACGGGCCAGCGTGTCGGTGTAATGCCGCCCGAGCGCGGCCAGCGCGGCGCTGTCGATCCGAACGCCGCGCACCTCCATCTCCCCGAGGAGCGTGGCCAGCGGCATCTCCACCCGCCGGAAGAGCTCCTCCAGGCCGTCCTCCCGCAGCCTCTCGGCCAACGGCGCGTGCAGCTGCTGCACGACGCGGCAGACGGTGGCGGCAGCCATCGGATCGACGGGCCGCTCGAGGGAGGCCGGGTCGAACGGCCCCGCGGCCGCGGCGATTGCCAGGCCGTTGCGGCGGGCGATGTCGGCCGGGCCGAGCGCCCGCTCGCCGGCGTCGAGCAGATAGCCGGCGAGCAGCGTGTCGAACACGCCCCCGTGGAGGTCGAGGCCCACCGCACGCGCCGCCACCCACTGTCGCTTCAGGTCGTGGGCGATCTTGGGAACCGCCGGATCGGCCAGCGCCTCCCGCAGCGCTCCGCTCGACCGCAGCAGGGCCGCGTCGATGAAGGCCGACCGCTCTCCGACGGCGAAGACGGCCCCGACGGGAGCCGCCATCGCGCCCCCTTCGGCGGCCGCCACGAAGCAGATGGCCAGAGGGGCCGCCCCACCCGCCGACTTGAGGAATCCGGCCACGTCGTCGTCGGTGACGAGTTCCGCAGGTCGTTCGCCGCACGCGACCGCCGCGTTGCCCCCGCCGCCGGATCGCCGCTCCGGCCGCGCGCCATCGTCCCCCAAATCGAGCAAGGTCTGCTGGCCGCCTCCCGCCCCGGCGACCGCAGGCTGGGTCGCCGGAGCCGCGGCCAGCACCCTGCCGACGATGCTCTTGAACCCCATCTCCCGAAGAAAGTCCGCCAGCCGTCCGGCATCGGGCGGATGGATGCGAGCCGCCTCCCACGGCACGTCGATCGGCACCGACCTGTCGAGCCGGATCAGCTCACGGCCCGCCCGCGCCGTGTCGGCATGGCCGAGGAGGTTTTCCTTCCGCTTCTTTCCCGAGACCTCGTCCACGCGGGCGAGAAGGGCGTCGAGCGTGCCGAACTTCGCGATCAGTTCCGACGCCGTCTTCGGGCCGATGCCGGGAATGCCCGGCACGTTATCGACGGCATCCCCGACCAGGGCCAGATAGTCGACGACCTGATCGGGACGCAGCCCCCATTCGGCCTCCAGGTCGGGGGGACCGAGCAGCGCGTTGGTCCGCAGGTTGAGCAGTCGCACGTGCTCCCCGAGCAGTTGGCGGGCATCCTTGTCGGCCGTCGCCAGCACGCAGTCGCCCCCGAGCGCCACCGTCCGGGTGGCCACCGTGGCCAGCAGATCGTCGGCTTCGTACCCCGCCGCCTCCAGGCAGGGAATCCCCATCACGGCGAACAGCCGCCGCACGAGCGGGATCTGCGGCACGAGATCGGCCGGCATCTCGGCCCGCGTCGCCTTGTAGGCCTCGAACCGCTCGTGTCGGAACGTCGGCCCGGGCGCGTCCATCGCCGCGAGCAGGTAGTCGGCCTTCTTTTTCTCCACGATGTCGAGCAGGTCGCGGGTCAGGCCATACACGGCCGACACGGGCGTGCCGTCGGGGGCCGACATCTCCGGCAACGCGTGGAAGAGCTGATAGACCCGCGACAGCGTGTCGATCGCCCACACCCGCTTCCCGCGCAGGTCCGGCCCGGCTGATGCTTGCTCACTCGACATGCGGTCCAGCATAGCGTCGTGGCCAGGGGTTGCCCGTGCCACATCGCCGGACGTTCGCGGCGGACGTCCGGCCCCTCATTCGCCGGTCGGCGGCTCGTACTCGAAGTCCTTCCATTTCATCGCCCGGCGGAAGGGCTCGATGCGGAGGACGACCTCGCCGTTGTGGAAGATGCGCACCGTGCCGTTGGTCTCGCTCACGGCCACCGCCACGCTCTTCGTGCGACGCGTGATGGCGGCCGCGGCCCAGTGCCTGGCCCCGAGCCCCTTCGTGACGGAGACGTTCTCGGCCGAGGCGTCGATGTAGCGGGCCGCGGCCTCGACGGTGCCGTCGGGGCTCACCACGAAGGCGCCGTCGAGCTGGGCGATTTCCTTGATCCCCTCGCGGACCCGCGGGTCGGTGAGACGGCGATCCGCACGGCCATACCCGCGGACCGGGTCGAATCCCGTGGCATGGCTCGACTGCATCACCTTGCGGGTGTCGCCGACCACGAAGAGCGTGCCCACCGGCTTGCCCTCGCGCCCCTCGCGGCCGATCTCCACCGCGAGATCCACGACGATCTTGAGGGTTTCCAGCGGAACCTTGGTTTCCAGATTGCGGAGGTCGCGGGCCGTCAACTGCCCGAGATGCTCCTCGAGCCGCAGCACGCTCACCGAGTCGCTCGTGCCCGCCTCGAAGCCGCTGTACACGGCGACGATGTCGGCGTCGGGCGTGATCTTCTCGTCGGCCACGCACTCCAGCAGGGCCTGGGCGAGTCGTTCGTGTACGGGCAGGTCGCCGATGTCGAGAAGCACTTCCGTGAACCCGAAGGCCGCGGCTCCGGCGAGGTCGCGCTCGTCATCGGCGGCGACGAGTGCGGATACGTCGCCGATCCTCCGCCGGACGATTTCCCAATCGAGCGGGCTGTCTGCGAGGAGCAGCAGCGCGTCGCCATGCGTGGCGGTGACCATCTGCACGGCGGCGTCGAGAAGATGCTCGAGTTGGGGAGTGAGCCCGGGGGAGGTCATCGCGCCGCTCCGTCGGCGGATTCGGTGGCGCCACAGACGAGCGACGAGCACAGGCCGAAATCCGCCGGCGAAGCCTACGGCCGCCTGCCCCCGGTTTCAAGCAGCGGACAGGCCGCCGCGAAAGAAGATCAGCGGATCACCTTCTGATCCTCCGACCCGCCGGGCTGGTCGGCGATCGTGGCCGTCGGCATGGCCTTCATCGGCCCCTGGAACGCGGCGATGCCGCCGGGCAGCACCACGCCCCAGACCCGCTCCTGGTAGATGTTGAGCGCGTGAAGGGCGTGGCCGAGCGGACCGATTTTCCAGTCCCGGCCGGGCTCGCGGGCCAGGGCGGCGTTCAAAAACTCGACGGCCGCGAGCACCCTTGGGCTGTACAACTCCTGCTGGTCAAGCGACGCCACCAGCCACTCGAGGATGTGCCCCGTGGTCTGCACCTTCCGGTCGATGTCGTCCTCGCGGTCGGCCGGATACTTGAACCACTCGGTGCTGAAGGAACCATCGCGATTCTGCAGTTTGCCGAGCGCCAGGGCCTGGTAGTCGCGGACGTATTTGTCGGCCCGCAGGTACACACCGTCGAGCCGGCCCGTCGCCCGAAGCCGTCGCTGGCAGCCGTAGGCGAGTCCGAAAAGCCGGTGTGTGCCACCGCAGGCCGCCCCACGGATCGGCTGCTCGATCTCCTCTTCCATCAACCGCGTCAGCGACCACTTCTCGTCATCGCGGCTCGTCCATTCGGCGTCGGTGGGCAGGTAGTGCGCCAGCGAAATCAAGGCGAACGTCAACTCCGTGCCCGCCTTGCAGGCCAGCTTTTCCTCCTCGACGAGATCGGCGACCGTGAACGACTGGGACTGGAGCGTGACAGGCGAATGGCGGGACACGCGGCACTGGGCGAGGATCGCCAGGTATTGTGCGGAGTGCCCCTGCACGCCGATGCCGAGCAGCGCGGTCGGGTGGCCGTCGGTCGCCACGAGCATCACCTGCCCGCGGCACCGCCCCCCGCTGTTCATCCAGCCGATCGAATTGACGGGCGTCCCCGCGGGGCCGCCGACGCGGAGCTGCGTGGGGATGCCGAAGGCGATGAAGCCATGCATCACTTCCCACGGAGAGTGCTGGGCCGTGTTGAGTGGCCGCCGCTGGTAGGTAGCGAGCGTACGGGCGATCCCCGTCCGCAGCCGTTCGAGCCGCCGCGATCGGGGCGGCGGCGGGCCGACCGGATTTCGCGTGGCATAGGGATTCGCCTCCGGAGGCGTGCGGAGGACTTCCTTCCTTTGAAAGGACGGATCGATGGCGGCGGCGCCCGCCTTTCCGACGGCGTGGGCCAGGGACGAGCCGAATGCCACCGCATCCGCCCACGATGGAACCGGGGCCGCTCGGGGCTTCACCGGCCGCGAGCTTCGTTCCGAACCCTCCCCGGGAACCGCCGGCGGCGGCTTCGGCACGGGAATGAATTTCGGGGGGGGCTCCTGTCGCTGGAGCAGGCCGTCGAGAAAGCGTTTCGGGGGCGCCGCGACGACCACGGCTTGGAGCGCCCCCCATGCCAGACAGGCGGCCGTGAGCGCCAGCACCAGCCGACCGCGTCGCCGGGCGGCACATCGGGCAGCTGTGGCGACCAAACACGGCGCCGGAGCCGGCCGACACGACGCATCATGGGAGTTCGTCACGGAATGATCGGGCCCGCGGGGTACGGCTGACATCGACACCACGCCGGTGCTATCGGCCGGACCGCGGAACACAACGCGGCCGGCCCGCTGGACGGCCTCCAACTCCGGTCAGATCGCCCCATTTTCCCAGCCGACAGCCGCCGCCATGCCTCCCGGCATTGTCGTCAGAACAATTTCCGGAACGTCTCGGCCACCGACCATTCGGGCTCCGAGCCCGGGTCGGCAGCCCAGGCCCGCCAGCGGTTGACGTCGTCGCCCAGATCCCGTCCGCTGACCTGCCTGAGCGCGGCGACGGCCCGATACTGCACCGCCGGATCGGGGTCCTCGAGCGCCCGAGCAAGCGCTGGAATCGCCGCCTGATCCTTCACCCCCCCGAGCATGCGGACGGCCCGCAGGCGGACATCGATGTCGGTGTCGGTTTCGTAGCGGTGCGTGAGGAGTGTCACGGCCTCCGGTCCGCCCCGGCCGCCCCAGGCGTCGCAGGCCGCCTTCCGCACCCGCTCGTCGGGATCTTCGAGGGCGCCTCGGCAGATGGCCAGCGCCGACGGCGTGTCGAACCCTGCCGCGAGCCGCACGATCTCGGACCGCACCCGCGGGTCATGTTCGGCGAGCAGTGCATGGGCCAGGTCGGTCGTAAAGGCCGTCTCGGCGGCCGTTCCCGCCGCGCGCGCCTCGTTCGCCTGCTTTTCGAGTGCCTTCACCCGCTCGTTCGCCGTGAGCCCGTAGCGTTCCCGTCGCTCCTCGGCAGACGTCGTCGACTGCCAGGGCATCGGAGGCATCCAGGATTTCGACTGGGCACAGCCCGGGAGCACGGCCGCCACGATGACCATGCCGAAACGGCACGGGAAGACGGCGGCGGGCGGGGGAAGCGAAGAACGTACCATGGGCGGGAGACGCTAGCGGCAATGGGCCACACGAACCAGACCAAGTCCGGGCGCCGACGGTCCGCCCCGTTTCCGCACCTTCCCGCGACTGCCCGCGTTTTGCACTTTTCTCCCGACGGCAAACGTGGTCGCATGGAGGCATGCGGTTTCCGGCCTCCTTCTTGACATGGTGCCTCGTCGGCGGCGTGGCGCTCGGCTTCCTGGCGGCGCCGCCGGTCACGGCCGCCGTCCCGGATGGCGTGCGGGTCGAGATCGCCTCGCCTGCGGGCGTTCGCCGCGTGGTCGAAGGCATCATCCGCACCGAGGCGGCCGACGGGGGCCTGCTCCTCGAGCATCCGGACGGACGGCTGGAAATCGTTCCGCCCGACTCGATCGTGTCGGTGACGCCTGACATTTCGGCCGCGCCCCCCGAGACACCGCGGGAACTGGGCCAACGTGTTCTCGGCGAACTGCCGGGCGGGTTCGACCTGCTTGTCACGAAGCACTACGTGATCTGCTTCGACACGTCGCGACAGTATGCCCAATGGGCGGCCTCGCTCTTCGAGCGACTCCACGAGGGCTTCATCACGTTCTGGACGCGGGCAGGATTCGATGTGGCGCCCCCCGGGCGGCCGCTCGTGGTCGTGATTTTTTCCGACCGCCGCCGCTACGAGGAATGCGCGGCCCGCGACCTCGGTGCGGCCACCGACCGGGTCGTGGGCTACTACAACATGCTCAGCAACCGCGTGACGACGTTCGATCTCACCGGCAGCGACGCCCTCCAGACCGACCGGCGGAACGGTGGCGGGAGGGGGCTCGACGTGCTCGCCCGCCCCGAGGCCGCGGGCCTCGTCGCCACGCTCGTGCACGAGGGAACGCACCAGATGGCGTTCAACTGCGGCATGCATCGCCGGCTCGCGCCGGTCCCGCTGTGGGTGTGCGAGGGAGTGGCCACGTACTTCGAAACACCCGATGGCTCCAATCCGCGCGGCTGGCGGGCGATCGGCCTCGTCAACGAACCCCGAAAAAAGCAATTCCTGGCAACCTGCCGCCCCGGATGGCTGGGCGAACTGCTCCGCGATGACGCTGCCTTCCGGCAGCCCGACGCGGCCACCGTGGCCTATGCCCAGGCCTGGGCCCTGACGGCCTATCTCGTCCACACGAAGAAGAGGCAGTTCGTGGACTACCTGCAGGTGCTGGCCGCCAAGAAGCCCTTCGCCGACGATCCCGCCGCCGCGCGGACGGAGGAATTCACGGCTGCCTTCGGGCCTCCCGACGGGGCAATGGAGCAGGCGGTGGCCGCCTTCGTGAGCCGGCCCCGCTGACACCCCGTGGCCGCAGCCCCCGTATAATCGTTACGGGCGTGAAGTTCGCCGCCCCGGCGTCCGAAGAACCCTTCATCATGGCCGCTCCCCGAACCGTCGTGCAGTCGTTGACGATCGCGCTGATCGTCTTCGTGACGCTCACGTTCATCCTCGCGGTGACCACCTATCTCGGCTTCACCGGAAAGTTCGATTCCGAGAAGCAGATGAAGGCGGAGCAGGCCAAGGCCGCCGAGGTCGGCGGGAAGCTGGCCGAGCAGGAGAAGAACAACCAGGTGCTGATGGACGCGATCGGGATCGCGATGACCGACCCCGCCGATCCCTCCAAGCTCAATCCGTCGGAGGCGATCCAGACCTGGTTCACGCAACGCTTCGGCGACTTCAAGGAGGACCCGCAGTCCTACGAGAAACTGGCGGAATGGCTCCAGCAGGCAGTGCGCGAGAAGGATAGCCAGCTGAAGAACCTGCTCGTCGAGAAGACCAACGAGATCAACTCGCTCAAGAACGACATCCAGAAGGGGGAGGCGCGGAATCAGGAGTTCGAGAAGAACCTGCAGGCGGCCAACGACAAGGCTTCCGCCGCGGAAAAGTCGTATAGCGAATTCCGGAGCACGAACGAGAAGGAGAAGGAGCAGCTCAACGAGAAGTATCAGGCGGAATTGAAGAAGACCGAGCAGCTGAACCTCATCGAACAGGAGGTGGCCCGCGCCGAGGATCTCGTGTCGGCCCGTCGTGTCGACGACTTCAAGGCCACCTCCACGAAAGAGCGGGTGGACATCATCCTCATGGAACTGCGGGAACGGGAGCGGGCGATCAATCGGTCCAACGAACTGCTGGCGAAACTGCGGGTGGCCGACCCGGCACTCCAGCAGACGATCGCCGACGCGGTTCCCCAGGACGACCGCGTCGACCATTTCGACGGCCGCGTCGTCTCGGTGAATTCCTCCGACCGCACCGCTCTGATCCTCTGCGACTCCACCCGTGGCCTGCGGCCAGGCCTGGTGCTCTTCGTCTACGACCCCGACGACCCGCGGCCCCAGGTCACCGAGCGGAAGGGGACCGTCGAGGTGATGGCCGTGGAGAGCCCGACGCTGGTGCGGGCCCGTATCCGCCGCGACTCGGTCGGCGACCCGATCCTTCCCGGCGATGGCGTCGCCACCAGCCTCTGGGAAGGGGGCACGCAGTTCACGGCCGTGATCGTCGGCTTCGTGCAGATCGACCGCGATGCCGGCGAGGACGCCGCCCGCCTCAAGGAGCTGATCGAAGGGGTGGGCGGACGCGTGGAGACGAGTGTCACTCCGCTGACGACCATGCTTATCGACGCGGGGGGGCCGCGTTCGATCAGCGACGACAAGGCCCATGGCTGGCAGGAACGGGACAAGGTCCGCCGCGACCGCGAGCTTCGCGAAGCCCGTCGACTGGGCGTACGGGTGATGGGCATCAACCAGTTCATGCCGATGCTCGGGCTGGGCCAGGATTCGCTCGACGCCAACCACCTGCCCGACGCCGCGGCACGGTAGGGCGAATTTTCGCCGCCTGGTGCGCCGTGGCATACTATCGGCCCCGACCGGCCTTCGCATGGGGCAGGGCCGGCGGGGTTCACGCAACCGAACGAGGGCAGCCGGCCATGACCTTGATCCGCATGACGATGACGCGACGCGACACGTTTCGGGCCCTGACGGCCCTGGTCGCGTGGGGGTGCCTGGTGGCCACGGCTGCCCGCGGTGAGGACGCGGGCTTCGTGCCGATTTTCGACGGCACGTCCCTCGAGGGCTGGGAAGGAAAGCCGGAATTCTGGCGGGTCGAAAACGGTGCGATCGTCGGCGAGACGACCGCTGAAAAACCGACGCCGGGCAACACCTTCCTCGTCTGGAAGCAGGGGCTCCTCGACGACTTCGAACTCGTGCTCGCGTATCGCCTGCGGAACCACAACAGCGGCGTCCAGTACCGCAGCCGGGACTTCGGCGACTTCGTGGTGGGGGGCTACCAGGCCGACATCCACGAGGGCCAGTACACGGGCATCCTCTACGACGAGAAGGGCACCCGCGGCATCATCACCCAGCGCGGCCAGCGGGTCACCGTCGGCACCGACGGCACCAAGAAGCCAGGCGAGCCGATCGGCGACGCGGCCGCGCTGCTGGAGAAGGTCCGCCAGGGCGACTGGAACGAGCTCCGGATCGTGGCCCGCGGCAACGTGCTCCAGCATTTCATCAACGGCCAGTTGATGGCCGAGACGATCGACGACCAGGCCGACAAGCGTTCGCTGCAGGGGGTGCTCGCCCTCCAACTGCACGCCGGCCCGCCGATGAAGGTGGAATTCAAGGACATCCGCCTGAAGCGGCTGAAGCTCGCCGCCGGCCGGAAGAAGCTCGTGCTCGTGGCGGGCCGGCCGAGCCACGGGCCCGGCGACCACGAGTTTCGCGCCGGCTCGCTGCTGCTCGAGAAGTGTCTCGATGCGCACTTCGACTCGGCGGCGATGCCGCAGCTCGTGACCGAGGTCTACACGGGCGGTTGGCCGGCCGACCCCACGGCCTTCGACAACGCCGACGCCATCTTCTTCTTCGCCGACGGCGGCAGCGGGCATCCGGTGATCCAGAGCAACCGGCTCGCCCAGATCGACGCGTTGGCCAAGCGGGGCGTGGGCATCGCCTGCCTGCACTACGCGGTCGAGGTGCCGAAGGAGAAGGGAGGTCCCGAGTTTCTCAGCTGGATGGGGGGATACTTCGAGCCCCACTGGTCGGTCAACCCGCACTGGACCCTCGCCCAGACACGGCTGGCGGAGGGCCCCCCGATCGCGCGGGGTGTGAAGCCCTTCGAGATCAACGACGAGTGGTACTACCACATGCGGTTCAAGGAGCCGACCGA
>CAZONY010000051.1:0-11889 GCA_964581215.1 uncultured Chitinophagaceae bacterium
CGACAGGCAGTAGGAAAAGAAGACCGTGTCGAACGGTGCGGTACGGCCGAACATCCGGCGACCGTCGAGATCCTCGGCCAGTCCCTGACGGAGCACGATCGGGGGCCGCCCTCCGCTCGCCACCCCGGACGCGGCGATGCTCCTGGCCGCCGTCTCGAGCATCTCGTGCGAGGCGTCGAGTCCGTACAGTTGACCCGGTTCGGGCCGCCGTGCGAGCTTGATCAGGTTTCGGGCCGTGCCGCATCCCACTTCGAGCGTCGCCGTGCTCGGGCTGGTCGTGACCTTTTCGAGCATCCGATCCCGGCCGAGGAGATAGTAGGCCCGCGTCACGTCGTACACGTGCCGGGTGAACCGATACATGCGGTCCATGGCCACGGCCTGCTCCGACGGCCCGGTGGCGACTCTGCTCGACGAAATCGGCCGGTTGGCCGCGGGGCTGTCGCTCATGAGGCGGCCGGCCGAGCCAGCCCGGCGGCGGCGACGGAATCGGGGGTGTCGTCCACCATCCGGTAGAGGTGAAACATGCCGTAGATCGACGAACGATCCTGCTTGTGGAGCTCGACGGATCGCTCCGTGTCATAGAAGAATCGTCGCCGGGTCGCCGGCGAGAGGGCTGCCTCGACAGGCGACTTCTCGCCGGCCGTGCGGAAAATCACCCTCGTTTCCGGGGCGCCCACCCGCACCACCTGCCGCCACAGATCTTCGATCACATGGGGCGGCATCCAATCCTGGCTGTCGAGGAAAATGAACCCGTTGAGGCTCCCGGGAGACTCCGTTTGCAGGTAGTCGCCGAGCGAGGAGACATGGGTTTCCACGCGGCCGACCAGCGGCTTGATCGTCTCGTAGTGCTCGGGCTTGAGGTAGTCGGGCAGGCCTCTCCGCCGCTCGTGGTCGTAGCGACGGCTGAAAGCCTGCCAGGCGAAGTAGTTGTCTTCCAGCGGGAAGCCGCAGGCGAGGCGACGCACCCGCTGCTTGTACATGTCGAAGAGTTTGCCGCCGTCGTTGTCGTGCTCCTCGAGCATCGCCTGGTGCTGGCTGGGGGGGATGCCCAGGCTGTAGACGGCGACCGGCTGACGGCCGAGCCAACGTACGAGCCAGTTCTCAAAGAGCGGCCCAAACGTCTCGTCGAAGATCCGCTCCTGTTCGGCGAGCGTCTTGGCCGTCACGAGGCGGGCCGGATCCCTCCCGATCGTCCGCGCGATGCCGTGCACCATCCGAAAGAACTGGCCGAGTTTGGCCCGCTCGTAGAGCCCGTGCTTGAAGTAGCCGATCCGCTTGGGGCCGATGGTGTTGCCGACCCAGTCGGTGGATTCCCAGAAGCGTCGGGTGTCCGCGTCGAGGTGGTCGCGGATGTAGCGGCGGTAGTTGGGAAGATTATCGGTGTGCCGCCCGAAACCGAAGAAGTTGTAAAAGGCCTCGTAGTCGGGCAGATGCTCCAGTGCCGCCAGTTTCAGCCGCGTGAGCGCCATGTGGTTGGCGTTGAGATCGACCGCGACGATCCGGCGCGGGCGGTGCACCAGATAGTTGAGGATGTTGCATCCGCCGCTGGAGATCGTCAGCAGGCTGGATGCGGGCCCGAGGTCGAGGGCCGCCGCATCGACCCGCGGATCCTCCCAGATCTGGTTGTAGACGAACCCGCGGAACCAGAGCGTGAACATCCGCTCCAGCAGCCCTCTTCGGCTGGCCAGACGATGGTGGTGGACCGCCCTTTTCAGCCGGACGGTGTTGCCCTTCCGGGCCGCGAGAGTCGACATCGATGCCATCCAAGGAGTCGGGCGTTTCCCGGACGGACCGGGGGGAAGAAGGGGGCAGTTTACCCGGCCTGGCCGGCAGCGTCGATGGACGAGCGGTCAGCGGCGGGCGGCCGCTCGCTTCTCGGCGTCCGCCTGAGCCGCTGCCATGCTGCCGTCGAACTCACGGCCGAGCTCGATCACCGCCCCCCAGGCCGCATCCAGCCGCTTGGAGGCGGCCGCCAGGCGGGACTCGATCGAGGTCCGGACATCCTGCGCCGCCGCGGCATCCTTCTCCCAGGAGGGGAGGTCTTCGCCCAGTTCCTTCTCTTCCTCCCGCAGCCGCTTGACCGTGCTGTTCACGTTCTCCCGGGAGGAACGGACGTCACGAATGGCCTGCGCGATGCGGGCGATCTCGTTTTCGAGGATTCCACGGATGGCGAACCCGCCCCGAATCGCGATGCTCTTGCCCGGCTCCACCGTCGCCTCGCCACCCTGCAGGGCTGTTTCAAGATCGGCCAGTGGGCGGCGGTAGAAGACCTCGCGGATTGCCACGACGCCGCGTCGTTCGAGGTCGATCGCCTCCCGCAGCTCGAGGCTGGCCCGGTCCCCCTTCTCGAATTGGATCGTCAGCGGCTCCCGGCCCGCCTCGCGTGTGGTGATGCCATGGGCCAGCGTGAACGTGACCGCCGCCCAATAGGTGCCCCACGGTTCCTGAGGAGGCGGCTTCTGCAGATCCGCCCAGGATCGCCATTGCTCCTCGGGCACGATGGTCTCGTGCCTCTCGAAGCGGTCGAGCTGAGCCTCCAGGTCCGACAACAGATCCTCGGCTTTCGCGGCATCGGCTGAACGTGCCCGCCGCAGCCTCGGCAGCACGAGGTACGGCACCTCGCGGCCGGGCTCCTCTCCGTCCACGAGCCCCGGCTCTTCCCCGCCTTCGGCGTCGTCGGGCTGGGCGGTGCGGGAGAAGGCGAGCCAGCGATCGACGGGGAGCGTTTCGAAGGCCTGCACGCTGTCGAACTCACGCTGCCACAGGCGCTGCTGGGCTGCGCCCGGCGGGGCGGCGGGCGTCATGGTGAGAACCAGCTTCCCGTCTTCGATCGCCGCGGCGGTCACGCGAAAAACCCCCAGAAAGCGGCCCCCTTCATCGGCCGCCGTGGAGTCGAAAAGAAAGAGCTGGGCACCGGCGTTGATGAAGGGATTGGGGGCCGCCTCCTCCGGCAGTGCGAAGACCAGACGGCCCGGCGTGTCGTTCGCCGGAGGCTGAAACACGCCCTCGCTCCACACGCGTCCCCGCCACGTGTTCACCCGATCGAGCGACCGAAACCAGCGGGCCTTCTGCTCCTCGAGGTCGGCGATCGAGGGCTCGTTGGGAATCGGCTGCGGACGACCACCGTCCTCGAGTTGCATGGCATCGCGTGTCTTGGCCAATTCCGCACGCAGGCTGCGCACCCGATCCCGCCAGACCCGCTCTCGCTGCGCCACCCGGGCCGAGAGGTAGACGAAGCCGGCTGCGGAAATGAGCACCAACACACCGGCGGCGATGGTCCCCCAGCTCCAGCCTTTGTGGCCGACGCCGAGCGTCACCAAGCCAACCAGCACGACGATCCCCAGCAGGGCGAGCGGGATGACTTCCATGATGCGGAGTATAAACCGCGCCGCCCCCTTCCTGACGAGTCCGATTTTGGCCGCGATCAACGCGACGGGCCGCGTCGCCAGGAGTCGACTGGGCGGATGCCGTGTCGCCCGGGGGCGACGCGCGGCGGCTACGGCCTGTTTTCAAAACCGATTTTTTGCCGGGATTTCGCGGACCTGCGGCGTCTCTGCCTCCCGCGGCACGGGAAGTGCCCCTTCCGCATCCGGTCCTCATCAAGGGCCCGCCTCATCCGCTTGCCTCATCCGCCTGGAGACGTCCCATGGCCACGGCCCCCGCCCCGCTTCGTTCCCACCGTGCCTCGGCTGCCAAGACCGCTTCCAAAAAGCGAGTCGTCGGCGCCATCGACGATCCGGTGCGGCTCTACCTCTTGCAGATGGGCGGCATTCCGCTGCTGACCCGCGAGACGGAAGTCTCCCATGCCAAGCAGATCGAACTCTGGCGGCGGCGATTCCGCCGCACGCTGCTCTCCAACGACTTCGTGCTCGCCAGGGCCATCCGCCTGCTCGAAAAGATTCGGGACGGGGCCGTTCGCCTCGATCGGACGATCGAGGTTTCGGTGACCAATACCGCCGAAAAGAAGCGTCTCCTGCGGAGGCTGGGGCCCAATCTCGAGACGTTGCGACGGCTGGAAGCGGAGAAGCGGCGGCTGTTTCGGATCGCGCTCTCCAAGCGGGTGCCCTTCGCCCGGCGTCGCGAGGCGTGGCACAGCCTCATCCGCAAACGCAACAAGGCGGTGCGTCTTGTCGAGGAGATGAATCTCCGGATTCAGAGACTGCTTCCCCTTCTCAAGGAACTGCGGGAATTCGGCGCACGGCTCGATGCGGCCGGGGACGCGCGTGACGAGCGGTCGGCGGCCCATGCCCGACGGTTTCTGCTCACGACCCGGGAAAGCCGCCGCACGCTCCGCCGCCGGCTCGCCCTGCTCGACGACCTGCAGCAGCGATACGACGCGGCCAAGCGGGATCTGGCCGTCGGCAACCTGCGGCTGGTCGTGTCGATCGCCAAGCGGTATCGCAATCGCGGCCTCTCCTTCCTCGATCTCATCCAGGAGGGAAACTCGGGGCTGATGCGGGCGGTGGACAAGTTCGAGCATGCCCGGGGATTCAAGTTCTCCACCTATGCCACGTGGTGGATTCGCCAGGCGATCACGCGGGCCATCGCCGACCAGAGTCGGACGATCCGTGTGCCGGTGCACATGGTCGATGCGATGACGAAACTGCGGAACGTATCGCGGGCCTTCCTGCAGGAGCACGGCCGGGAGGCTTCCGTGGAGGAACTGGCCGAACGGTCCGGGTTGTCGATCGAGGAGGCATCCTGCATCGAGCGGATGATGCGGCGCCCCGTGTCGCTCGATCAGCCGCTCGGTGACCATGACGAGGCGGGCGTGGGCGACTTCGTGAAAGACCACCGCGAGGAAGATCCGCTGCGGAACGTTCATCAGCAGTCGCTTCGCTCGTGCGTCGCCCGGGCGCTGGAAGGGCTCAGCTATCGCGAGCGGGAGATCCTCCGGCTCCGGTTCGGGCTCGCCGACGGCTACAGCTACACCCTCGAGGAGGTGGGCACGATCTTCAGCGTGACCCGGGAGCGGGTGCGGCAGATCGAGGCGAAGGCGGTCGCGAAGCTTCGCCAGCCCGAGTTTGAGCTCGATGCCAGCGGCTTCGTCGACGACACGGCCCTGGACCGTGTCCGGGCCTCGGCTCTGTCTTCATGAACGCCGGGGCATCCGCCCGTCAGCCGACCTTCGACTCGTCCAGGGCCTGCTGGAGCTTCGTCTTCGACTGCACGCCCATGAACTGGTTCACGAGCCGCCCGCCCTTGAAGATCATGATCGTGGGAATGCTGGCGACGTTGTAGGTCATCGCGAGCCGGCTATTCTCGTCCACGTTGACCTTGCCTACCTTGAAGGTGCCGGCGTTCTCCGCCGACAGTTCCTCGATCGTGGGGCCGATCATCCGGCAGGGACCGCACCAGGGCGCCCAGAAGTCGACCAGCACCGGCACCGGCGAATCAAGGACTTCCGATTGAAAGTTGGCGTCGGTGAACTCGAGAGCTTTTCCCATCGTCGTGCGGCTCCTGGGCGTGGTGCGAATCGTGAAGGGCACTGCTGCCCTCGGTCCCGGAGTATAGCGAGACCCTGACATGATCGACCAGCACGACGACCAGCCCCATGCGATCCGGCTCTCGACCGTGTGGGAGCCGCCAGCGGCCGGGGGCGGCGCCTGGGTCAGGCGGTTCGGCCGTCCGGCGGGCATCGAGCCCGGTGTCGCGGTCGTGCTGGTGATCGAACGCGCCGCCGTGGCGGCCGTCACGCTGAACGGTGCGGCCCTCGCCGGTGCCTCTCCCCGAGGCGATCGCTGGGCCTGTGACGTGACGAGCCTTCTGGCGGAACGCAACCTCCTCCACATCGAGCCGGCGCCCGGGGTGGCCGCCGGCTGGCCGCTGTCGATCGATGCCCATGGGCGAGCCACTCTGCCCGCGGCGATCGGCTGCGTTCGGCTGGAAATCTTGACACCGCCGCAGACCGAGCGGTAGGAACATCTCAGTCACGGGTTCCCGGCCTTCCAGGAGAGAGAGCCAATGTCGGTCATTCGCGTCGGCAGCAGCAGCACCTATGCCACCGGCTGGGACGCCATCTTCGGCGGTGCCACGCGTCGCACCGGCACCAAGAAGACGGTCGCCAAGAAACCAGCCACGAAGAAGACCGCGAAAAAACGATCCACGGGTAACGTCGCCAAGGCGACCAAGCAGCCGGCTCGGAAAAAGCCGAAGGGTCGCTAACGTAGAGTGAATCGCCGCCCTCGAGCCGGCGATTCACCGAGGCCAGATCGCGTTCCGTTTAGCTGGAGCGACGGTCTGACAGACTGAGAAAGGTAGGCGAGAGGGTCGGCGAACGCTCGAGGAGCGTTGGGCGTATCCTCGCCCCGCGACAATCTGAAAGACCGCGAAGCGGAGACTTTTGCCGCCCTCGAGCCGGCGATTTACGCCAGTCCGAATCAGCGCTCGCGGCTGCCGAGTTCCCGTGCCCGATCGCGGGCGGCGACCACTCCGGCCGCGATGCCGCGGGCGACGCCCCCCTGCTCCATGGCCGCCAGGCCGGCGAGCGTCGTGCCTCCCGGGCTGCAGACCCGCTCGCGGATGAGCGCCGGGGGTTCGCCCGTTCGCTCCATCAAGACGGCCGTGCCGGCCAATGTTTCCACCGCCAAGCGCGTCGCCAGGGCTTCCGGCAAGCCGGCCTGAACGCCCCCCGCTGCCAGCGCTTCGACGACCATCGCCACGTAGCCCGGGCCCGACCCCGAAAGCCCCGTGACGGCGTCGAGGAGCGATTCATCGACCGAATGCACCGTGCCGACGGCCCCGAGCAGGGCCATCACCCGCTGCATCGCCTCGTCGCCCACGCCCTTCGTGCGGCAGACCGCAGACACCCCCTTGCCGACCAGGCAGGGCGTATTGGGCATGACGCGGACCACCCTGTCGGTGCCGGCGAGTCGCTCCAGCGAGGCCAAAGGCAGGCCGGCCACGATCGACACGAGCACTGCCTCCGGCCGCAGCGCGCCGGCGATTTCCGCGCACGCCTCGGCCGACTGCTGCGGCTTGACCGCCAGGAAGACGATCTCGGCCGCTGCGGCGGCCTCGCGGCCGGAGGCGAACCGCACGGCCGGGAGGCGGTCGGTGAATCGTTGCCGCGCGGCGGGGTGCGGTTCGGAGACCACGATGGCGGCCGGATCGACGAGGCCCGCGCGGCAGAAACCATCGGCGAGCGCCAGGGCCATTTGTCCGCCGCCGATCATCGCGATCGCAGTCTCACCGGGCATCGGTGTTCTCCTGGGTGGGGGGCGGGGCGGCGAGGGCGGCATCGAGTGCCGGCAGATCCAGCGTGGCCACCCACAGCTGGCTCGTGGCCTGGCGTCCTCCGCCGTCGTCGCGACTGGCCGTCCAGAGCAGCCGCGTGCCGTCGGGAGAAAAGGCCGGCAGCACGTCGGCGCCGGGATGGTCGGTGATCCGCAGCGGCTTGCCGATACGAAAGGAGTCGGCGTCGCACTCGTAGCGGGCGACCCAGAGATCGTAGTTGGGCCGTTGCGTGGGGTCGGAGTGGTCGGCCCCGGTCCAGATGAGCCACGGCCGCGTCGGATGCCAGAAGGGAGCCCAGTGCACGCCCTGCCCGCTCGTGAGCGGCACGTCTCCCGATCCGTCGGCCCGCATGACATGAATCTGCAGGAGATCCTTCTCGCGCCGGTCGGTCCGATAGGCGATCCAGCGGCCGTCGGGAGAGAAGAACGGCCCGCCGTCGTAGCCGGGCGCGTTGGTGAGCTGCCGGACGTCGCGGCCATCGGCGTTCATGAGGTAGATGTCGGGATCTCCGTCGCGGTCGCTCACGAAGAGAACCTGGCGCCCGTCGGGTGAAAATGAGCACTCGGCGTCATACCCGGGTTCGTCGGTGAGGCGTCGGAGCACGGGCGCGGAATCGCCGGTGACCTCCGCCACGAAAAGATCCATGTGGGGATCGAAGTCCCACTGGTAGCGACGCCGACGGCCGGAGCGGGCATCCTCGGCCGCCTGTCGGCGGGCTGCCTCCTCGGTGGCGGACACGTCGGGATCGAGGTGACTCGACGCGAAGAGGAGCCGCGAGCCGTCGGGAGAAAACCAACTGCACGTGGTGCGGCCGCGGCCCGGGCTGATCCGCCGCGCTGCGGCCGGCCGCGGCTCCCGCGCGTCGAAGGGCTGCACGTAAATCTGGTAGAACGGATGTCCGTCGGGCACGGCCTGGAAGCAGAGCTGCCTGCCGTCGGTCGAGAAGTAGCCCTCTCCCGCCTTCTGAAAATCCTGCGTGAGCCGGACCGGCGGTGCAAAAAAACCTCGCTCCAGAGTGGATGACGGCGAATCTGCGGCCGCCTCGACCAGGCACATCGCCGCGACGAGAGCCGCGGCGAGCGACGCGAGGCTTTTCGTGTTGAAGGATCGGCGCATGCCCTTCAGTATAGGGGCTGCGACGCAGTGACCAGAGGACATGGCGGCGGAGGAAACGCACGGATGAAGATCTACACCAAGACTGGCGACGCCGGCGAAACCGGCCTCTTCGGGGGGCCGCGGGTCACCAAGGACCATCCCCGCATCGAGGCCTTTGGCACGGTGGATGAGCTCAACAGCCACCTCGGCATCGTCCGGACGCTGCCGGCTGCGGCCGAGTTCGATCCGTTGCTGCGGCGGATCCAGAGTGAACTCTTCGATCTTGGCGCCCAACTCGCCACGCCCGGCGACTCGGACGAGCGGATCACGCCCGCGCACGTCGAGACGCTCGAGCGGGCGATCGACACCTTCGAGTCGCAGATCGAGCCGCTCAAGTGCTTCATCCTGCCGACGGGCACTCCCCTGGCGGCCGAACTCCACGTGGCCCGCACCGTGTGCCGCCGCGCCGAGAGGCGGGTCGTCACCCTCGCCGGTCGGCTGGAAACAACAACCCCGGCCAATGCCATCGAATACCTCAATCGCCTCGGCGATCTGCTCTTCGTGTTGGCGCGGGTCGCCAACCGTCGTGAGGGCGTGACCGACGATCCCTGGCATCCCACATGAGCGGCGACCGACTCTCCGCACCGACGGCCGGCCCGGCGGTGAGGCGGGCGAGCGACGAGCTGGCGCGACTTCGCGACAGGATCGCGTCACAGCATGCCGCCGGGGGGCTCGGCTTCCCCACGTGTGCCCTGGCGACCGATCTCTTCGACGCCATCGTGGGAGACCTATGGCAAGCCGTGCTCGCCGACCGCGGGGCGGCCGAGTTGGAGCCGCTGCTCGGGCATGTGTCCCTCGTGGCCCACGGCGGGTTCGGCCGGCGGCAGATGGCCCCCTACTCCGACATCGACCTCATGCTCCTGCATGATGGCGGCGTCGATCCGGCGACGGTCGCGGCCGCCGCCCGGCGGCTCGTGCAGGACCTCTTCGACGCGGGGCTGGCGGTCGGGCAAAGCGTACGCAGCGTGGACGATGCCGCTCGGCTGGCGTCCACCGACGCCACGGTCTTCAGCACGCTGCTCGACTGCCGGACGCTCGCCGGCCGACCCGACCTGGCGGACCGTCTTCGCAGCCACCTCTGGCGAATCGTCCGCCGGGGGCGGCGGCGGATGGCCGCCCTGCTCATGAGCGCCCGCCACGAGGAGCGGGCGAAGTACGGCGACACGGTCTTTCTCCTGCAGCCCAACGTCAAGCGGTCGCCCGGTGGCCTGCGGGACGTGCAGGTGATCCGCTGGCTGGGGGTGGTGCGGTGGGGGGACGAATCATGGGCGGAGGCCGGGGCGTTCGAGGATCTCGCGCTGGTCGGGGCGGTCACCCGCGACGACGCCGATGCGGTGCGGGACGCGGCCGACTTTCTCCTCCGTCTCCGCAACGAGCTCCACCTCCATGCGGGGAAGCCCGCGGACGAACTCACGCGGGAGGAGCAGGTGCGGATCGCCGCGGCCCGTGGCATCGAATCCGACCGGGGCGTGCTGGGGGTGGAGCGGTTCATGCAGGAGTATTTCCGCCACACCCGGAGGGTTGCCGACGTCGCCGACGCGGTGGCGGAAAGCTGCCGTCGTCCCCCGGCCGTGCAACGGTTGGGCGCGGCGTTTCTGGGGCATCGGGTGGATGGCCGCTTCGTGGTGGGGCCGTCGAAGGTGGCGATGCTGCCGGGGGCCGCTCCGGAGGCCGTCGAGAGTGTCGAACTCGCCCTTCGGCTGCTCGAGCTGTCGGCGGTCTACGCCATGCCGGTGGATCATGACGCCTGGCAGCGGGTGCGGGAGACGGTGCAGCAGCGTGCGCCGCAGGTCGGCGCCGCCGCCCGGGGCCGGTTTCTGGCCCTCTTCGACGCGCCGGATGCGATCGGGATCTCCCTCCGGAAGCTGCACGAGGTCGGCCTGCTCGAGCAGCTCGTGCCACCTTTCGCCCATGCCCGGCATCTGCTGCAGTTCAACAACTATCACAAGTACACCGTCGACGAGCACTGCATCGTGGCGGTCGAGAAGGCGGTGGCCCTGGCCGCCGACGACGGCTGGCTGGGGGACGTCTGGCGGCAGATCAAGCGGAAGCGGACGGTGCTGCTGGCGCTCCTGATCCACGATCTGGGGAAGGGCTTCGACGAGGATCACAGCGAGGTGGGCGCGCGGATCGCCCGCGACGTGGCCACGCTCTTCCGCCTGCAGGCCGACGAGGCGGAGATGCTCGAGTTCCTCGTGCACAAGCACCTGCTCATGGCGCATCTGGCCTTTCGGCGCGACGTGGATGACGATGGCCTGGTCGCCCGGTTTGCCCGCGAGGTCGGTTCGCCGGAGGTGTTGCGGATGTTGACCGTGCTGACGGCGGCCGACGTCAGCGCCGTCGGCCCGGGCACCTGGACGCGATGGAAGTCCGATCTGCTGGGCGACCTCCACTTCCGCACCCTCGGCTGTCTCGACGGGGAGAGTCCGTCGCTGCGAGCCCAAAGAACGGGCCGGGCGTTGGAGATCCTGCTGGCCGACCGCGATCCCGCCGATCCGGTCGCGATCCTCGCCCGCTCGCTGCCGCTGTCCACCCTTCGCGATCAGGAGCCGGCAGCCATCCTCGAGCACGTCGGCCACCTGGTGCGGCTACCGCAGGACGGCGTGTTCGTCGGCTGCCGTTGGCAGCCGGAGACATCGACCGTCGCGGTGACGGTGGGCACCCGCGAGTCGGTGGCCCGCGGCATCTTTCACCGCATCACCGGCGCGCTCACCAGCCAGCGGCTGGAAATTCTCGCGGCCGACATCCACACCCTCGAGAACGGCCTCGTGATCGACCACTTCGTGGTCCATGACCCCGACTTCGCCGGAGAGCCGCCCGCCGATCGTCTGGCCGACATCAGGGCCGCGGTCCAGGCCGCGCTCCGTGCCGACTCGCCGCCGGTCTTCACGCGGTGCTGGAATCCGTTCGCGCCGCAGGTGGTTCCGGCGTCTCTCCTAACGACACGGGTGCTGTTCGACAACGACAGTTCGGAGCGATCGACGATCCTCGAGGTCTTCACCATCGACTCGGTCGGCCTGCTCTACGACATCACCCGGACGCTGTTCGAGGCCGGCATCTCCGTGCAGGCGGCCAAGATCGGCACCTATTCCGATCAGGTCGTCGATGCCTTCCACATCACCGACACCGCCGGTCACAAGATCACCGACCCGCAGCGGCTGGAGTCGCTGCGGGAGGCGCTCGAGAGGATCGCCTCCCCGCCCGGGCCGGCCTGACGACGGTCCGACGATCAGAGATACGTGTTCACCACGTTCTCGAAGAGCTCCTGGCGGCCGCTGGTGCACGGAGCGGAATCGCCCTTGGCGAGCATCTCCTTTTCGAGCGACGCGAGGCTCTCGGAGCCGGCCTCGATCCGCTTGCCGAGCGGGCCCGCCCACGAGGCGTAGCGCTCGTCGACGAGCTTCTGGATCGCGCCGTCGGCCCGCATCGCGGCGGCGATTTTCAGGCCGCGGGCGAAGGCATCCATGCCGCCGATGTGGGCATGGAAGAGGTCGACCG
>CAZONY010000052.1:0-7990 GCA_964581215.1 uncultured Chitinophagaceae bacterium
CAAGGTTGCCCCGAGCCGCGATGGCTCGGCCTCCGGGCCAGGCCGCGTCAGGCCGCCCTCGACAGTCGGCCGATCTCCGCCCTGTCGTCGAGCAGGTGCCGCTCCAGCCGCATGCGGTCCGCCGCGTCGGGGCGGACGCCCGCGGCGAGTTTCGCCAGCAGGTCGAGGTCGTAATACCGCACGGCATTGCAGAGCACGTAGATCTCGTGCAGCAGGTCCGGTGTGCCGGCCGGCGACGTGATGTCGCAGATGTTGTCCGACCCGACCCGCACGTGCACTCCGGCGGCGAGCATCTCGAGCACCCGCGCGATCGAGTTGCCCGTCGGCGTGGTGGTGGTTCGATACTGCCGCATGCTGAGCGCCGCCGACGGGCAGCAGATCACGCCGAAGTTCAGCTCCACGAGTGACTCGACGAGGGCGTTGAAACGACGCTCCTCGTAGGTCGAGGGGGAAATGACGTGCACGAGCCAGACCCAGGGCTCCGCGCCATGGTTCACCGGGAGAACCATCCTGCGAAACACCTCCACCATTCGCTCCGACAGGTTCTCGGATGGATGGTTCATCTGATCGACGTGGATGTGGATTGGCTTGCCGAGCCCGGCGGCGAGCCGCAGGCCCCGGCGGCAGCACTCCTCGAAGCCGATGTGTTCCGGATACCGTTGCCGGTCGTCCCGCTCCGGCAGCAGGCCGATGAAGTCGGCGATCTCGGCCCCGGCTTCGAGGATGTCCCAGCGGTCGGGCTCGTCGTCGCGGAAGCCGAGTGGCGAGTAGGCACCGACGTCGAGATCAAGCGTTCCGGCCCGTTCCCGCTTGAGTTGCCGGAACAAGTCGAGACCGCTCATCCCGATGCGGTCACAGGTCGTATCGACGACGGTCGCAGCCCGCGTCGTACCGGATTCCACCATCCGGTCGAGAAAGGCGTTGGCCCTGATGGCCATCGCCGGCCGGTCGTAGCACGGGCTGGCATGAATCGCAGGAATCAGCGAATGCTTCGCCGAGAGAGAGAGCTGCGACTCGCGGCCCCGCTCACGGTCGGACAGGATTTTCCGGGTCGCGTCGAGCGTGCCCGCCCGGTCGAGGTGCAGGTGGGCGTTGTCCATGCCGCCGAGGGCGGCGATCCGCGCGGAGAGCTCTTCGAAACACGGGCTTGCACCTCTCATGCCGCCCGCCTCATGGTTTGCGGCGATTCCTCCCCGAAGGCGTCGCGTGCCGCTCCCGTCGCCGGCACGTAGAGCGTCGATGTGTGGCCACGCAGGGCCTGGATGCGTCCCGCCGCCCAGCCCAGCGAGCGGATGCCGATGGCGAAGGAGCCGACGCCGTACACGGGAACCGCCAGCAGCACGAGCCCGAGCACTGCCCGCACAGCCGCGATGCCAAGTGTCGCGGCAGAGCGGGTCGCCGTCTGCGGCTCCGACTTCATCCGGTGATGGGTGATCGACTGCGACATGGCCCGCCAGAACTGGTACCCCACCGTCAGTCGATCCGGCGGAATCGTTTCGTGCACCACGGCGTCCGCAGCCCATGCCTTCCGGCAGCCCGCAGCGCTTGCGGCTTTGCAGAATGCCGTGTCGGAGCCGCCGGTCATGAGCAGGGACTCGTCGAACCGCAGCCCCGTGGCCGCCAGCCATCGGAGATCGCAGAGCCAGTTGTTGGTCACGATCGTGAAGCGACCGCCACGGGCCGCGGCCCGGGCCACACCACGAAACTTTCTCGTCGCCCGGGCGACGAGGCTCGCGTTCATCACGCGTTGCAGGGGCGTGGCCGCTGCCGGCGGGGGAGCGACTTTCACCGGGCCACCGATCAGGCTGGCGCCCGACTGCTGCCAGACCTCCACCAACCGCACCAGCCAGTCTTGTTCCGGAATTTCGTCGTCGTCGATGAAGCAGAGGGCGTCGGCGCCGTCTGCCAGAGCCTCGTCGAGGGCCCGATTTCTCGCGACGGGAATGCCCACCCGTGGCTCGACGACATACCGCGCGTCCGGGAGCCGTTCCCGCCAGTCGGTGAACGTCGGCAGGCCCGAGGCCTGGGCATCGTTGTCGACCACGAGCAGACTGACGTGGCAATTCGCTGGCAGTGCGATCTTCGAGTAGCCCTCCAGGAAATCGGCAAGCAGATCAGGGCGGCGAAACGTCAGGACGGCTACTACGATCGAATGGCGGCCCCCCGCTTCCTCCGGAGGCGCGATGACGCGCAGATGATTCGTGTCTGCCATGGTGATGCACTCGCAGAGGATTCGGGCTCGCCTTGGAAATCGGCACAATCGGTATGATCTCTTCAGTCGGAATAGGCAGGCTTCGCCAGCCCAAGCCCCCTGCTTCGCCCCGCTGACCGGCTCGCCGGTGCGGCAGCCGGGCGGCGTTGACGCCGGAAATCCATCGACCTACCACATTCTCCGCAGCGTCCTGCCGCCTCCCCCATGCCGCCGCCGAGAAGGGGCTTATGAAGGGTCTTGCAAGGTTTTTCCAAGTAACGCGGGTGCCCCCAGGCCGGCGGGCAGTGACCGTCATGGGTGCTCTTCGCAGCGGCACGAACTACCTGAAGTTCCTGCTCGAAGCGAACTACGTCGTGCGCGCTGACTTCGTCTCCTTCGGCTGGAAGCATGGCGGCGTGCCCGTTCTGCCGCCCGGCGGGCCCGCCTCGTATCCGGAAATGCCGCTCTTCTACACCGTCAAAAATCCCTATGCGTTCGCTCTGTCGCTCCACCGATACCACCGGCGAAAGTGCGAACAAGACCATGCGATCAGCCTCTCAGCGGCCGTCTCGTGGGAGGACTTTCTCGTCGGCCCGATCGAGATCTTCGACAGCCAACTCGCCGGCTCACCGCGGATGCGGTTTGCCAATCCAATCCAGTATTGGAACTTCATTTACTGGAATCTCGAGACACTCGATCGCGGGCGATTTGCGGTCCACGGGCTGAACTACGAGAGCCTCGTCGCCGACCCGACCACGCTCAGGGAGATCGAGGCGGTGGTGCCACTCGAACGACGGCAGGCGGAGACCCGCACCCCCGGCCAACATTTGCAGCGTCTCGGAGGCGAGGCCATCGACGTCGGTCCGGGGGGATACGAAAGCCAAGACGGCTTCGACCCGGCGTACTACACCGACCGGCGGTATCTCGAGGGATTCAGCGCGGCCCAAAGGTCTTTTGTCCGCGAAGAAGCCGATCCCTGGATCATGGAGCGTCGCGGCTACACGGCGGGCTGACGCTTTCCGGCAGATGCGAACGGGCTGCTCCAGATGCCATATCGCTCCCGCATGCCTCCGTGGCCCTCGGTGGCGGGCTTGCCTTCGAGCAGTGCCATTTCGGCTTACCTCCCATTGCGATAACTTTTGCTCCCAACGCACCGCATAACGCGCCGCACTTTTCAACCGGCGCCCACAGGCCAACTGATTCGAGCAGAGTTTTCACCTCCTCAGATGCTGGTCCGGAACCGTCTCGAAGGCGGCCTTTTCTGCCATGCCTGCAACCATCATCTCGCTCACCACCATCCCCTCGAGAATGGATCGGATCCGGCCCACGCTGGAGAGCCTGCTGCGGCAGCGAGTGCCGATCGACGCCGTGATCCTCTGGATTCCGCAGGTCTACCGCAGGCCCGAGTTCCGTGGGTTCACGCCGCCTGCAGTTCCGGCGGGAGTGGACGTGCGACGCTGTGACGTCGACTACGGTCCGGCGACGAAGGTGCTCCCTGCCGTCCAGGCGTTTCATGACCGTGACGTGCGGATCCTGTATTGCGATGATGATCGCATCTACGACCCCGACTGGGCCGGGCGGCTCATCGCGGCGAGTGACGCGCACCCGGAAGCATGCATCGCGGCGGTCGGCGAAGCCATCGGCCTGACGCTGAAGAAGGCCTTCAAGGCGTCGCCGACCTACAGGATGCTCGCTCGCAGCACGCTGGGCATCTTCAGCACGATCTACCGCAGCGGCATGCGGGCGATCGAAGTCGACTCGGGGCGAGTGGACATCTGCAAAGGCTATGGTGGTGTACTCGTCCGTCCGCATTTCTTCGATCGAGCGGCATTTGACATCCCAGACCTGCTTTGGACGGTCGATGATATCTGGCTGTCTGGCTGCCTGGCGCTCGCAGGTGTGCCGATCTGGAAGGTGGCCAACGCGGATGACGCCGTGAAGACCGACCTCGCCGACGTGGATGCCCTCGTGGATTATGTCTACGCCGACCACCACCGCGAGCAGGCGAATGTCGCCTGTATCAGGTACTTCCAGGAGACCTACGGCATCTGGCGTCGCTCGAACGGCGTTCCGCTCCCCGGCGCGGGCACGGGGGCTCCGCCGATCGCCTCGGCGAGAAATGCCCGCAATTCGCCTCGGCGATGAAGGTCGTGAAACAGATTGTGGCCGCTGAAGCGGCCGTCCTGCCGCAGGGACGCCGCGCGCAGCAGACTTCGAAACTGATTTGCCGCATCGATGTCTCTGGCGTTCGCGGACGTCGCGATGACAATGTCGGTCTTTCGTGCGTCGTGCAGCGGTGCGACCGAATCGAGCGCCCGGGCCATGTCGGGATGCCGCGCCGGGCTGCCAGGACCCACGGCGATCGCCTTGGCCCAGCCGGTGCGAATGGCGGCATAGATCGCCGCCGGCCCACCCGCACTGGTTCCCAAAGCGACGACCCTCTGGTAGCCGCGGGTGGTCGCCAGACCGGCGATGCTGTCGCACAGGTCGTCGAGTGTGCCCGCGATGCCTGCGACGCCTTGCAGGAAGAGCATCCGGCGATCGTCCGCGAGCAGCAGGAGATCGTGCCGCCGTGGATCGAGGCCGGTCAGGATGCTGTAGGTGGCCACCATGAGCCGCAGGTAATTGCCGCCGAACCCCACGATGAGCGACTTGTCCGCAGGCCTGCCATGGGCCGTGTAGAGGAACGCCGACTCCGACAGCCGCTCCCGCCGCCAGGCGGCCGCATCGCGAGTGGCGGTGACCTCGCGCCGGAGGCTCGTCCGCCAGCGTGCGTGCTTGATGCGAAGGCCGATCCGCTCACGCAGTCCGATGCCCGTGGCCTTCTTGCCGGCTCGGGCCCGCCGCGTCGCGTGGAGGAACTGCACGACCTCGGCAGGGGTGCCGTAGAGCGTCATGGCATCGTGAACGCCCCTGAGGTCGGCCGCCGAGGCCGCAGCCTCGATCTGGGCGATCGCGACATCGGGGCTCTCCTCCACGCTTCGGGTGCCAGCCGTGGCCTTTGACAGCAGCGAGGCGACGGCTGCATCGCCGGCAGATTCCCTGTCCACCGTGACGCCTGCGGCGGCGAGGCCAGCGGCGATCCGGGCGACCGTGGAGGCGTTGGCAAAGACGTTCTCCGGCACGCGAACGCCGATCGCGGTCTCCAAGGCGAGCATGATTCGCACGCTGCTCAGCGAATCGCCGCCGAGGACGGAAAAGTCGTCGTGGATGCCCACGGATGGGATCCCGAGTTCACGGGCCCAGATGCCGGCCAGCAGCTCCTCCAAGGCGTTTCGCGGAGCGACGTGGCCGCGCTCCGCGCGGGCCGACTCGATCATGCCCGACACGGCCGTGCGATCCAGTTTTCCCACAGGATTGCGCGGCAGCCGGTCGAGCAGCAGGATCTGGCCCGGAATCTTGAAGGCGGCGAGGCGTTCGGAGAGGAATGCCCGCAGTTCGTCGGCCGTGGCCGGAGCCTTCAGCGCAACCGCAGCCGCGACGTCTTCGCCAAGCGTGCGATGCCTGACGGCCACGGTGGCCGCTTCCGCGACTGCCGGATGGAGCAGGAGTGCGTCGTCCACCTCTTGCGGGTTGACCTTCTCGCCGCCCCGGTTGATCAGCTGCTTGATGCGTCCCGTGAGGAACAGGTTGCCCGCGTCGTCGAGGTAGCCGGTGTCTCCCGTGAAAAACCAGCCCTCGCGGAATGCCAGCCTGTTGGCCTCGTCGTCATTTTCATACCCGCCGAAGACATTCTCGCCGCGGATGGCAACCTCCCCGACGGCGTGGCCCTGCGCAGACTGCGACGCACCCGCGACGATCCTAATCTCGGGGCCGCACGAGCGGCCGACCGATCCCGGCAGGCGATCAGCCGGTCGCAGACCCGTCGAGGTGATGAGCGGCCCCGCTTCGGTCATGCCGAATGTCTGGATGACCGGCACTCCGAACAGATTCTCGACCTCCTCCATGAGCGCGGGGGCGAGGGCCGCCGCGACCGATCGTACGAGCCGCAGTGAGTTAGGGCGCGGCGAGAGACTTCTCCGACGCGCACATAACACCAGTTCGTTGAGCGTTGTCGGCACTGCCTGAAACCATGTCGGACGACGCGATCGCACGAGCTCGAAGCAGTGGTCGGCGTGAAAGCCCGACGTGAGGATCACTTGGCCGCCGGCGGCCAAGGGAGCCAGCAGCAAATCGACGAGCCCACCGATATGGTACTGCTCCCACATCGTCAGGCAGCGGTCGGATTCCGTGAGTTCGAGGGAGCGGGCCACGTCGCGGGCCGAAGTGCAGACGTTGCGGTGCGTGAGCGGCACGATTTTTGGCCGACCCGTCGAGCCCGACGTCAGTAGCACGAGGGCGACGTCGTCGGGATCCGCCGGCGGCAGGCTATATGCCGAGGCTTCCGCTTCGAAGCCGGCGATCTCGAGCCGCGGCGTGAGCCGCAGCAATGGAAGCCGCAATGCCTCGGCGACGGCGACGGCGGGGCCGTTGTCGTCGGCCCGCAGGAGAACCGCATCGACCCCGGCATCGCGGAAGTAGGCGTGCAGTTCGGCGGCCTTGCTCACCGGGTTGAACGGAGCAGCCTCGCCCGCCGTCGAGGCGGCAAGGAGTGCGACCGACAGGTCCACGCCGTTCGGCATGACGATCGCGATCCTCGGACGCCGTCGCCGGGTCGCAATCCTCGCGTTTACGAGCCCGCCGAAGACGCTCGTTACGCGGATGGCTAGATCGCCATACCCCATCACGTCCCCCTCGGGCGTCTCGATCGCCGGATGCCGTGCGTGCGTGCGTGCCCGCTCGATGATCAGCGACGCGATGTCGGAAAAACTGTCCGGCATGACAGGTGGAGGCGGGCAGCCGCCGATGAATCGCGAACGGGCGATCCAGTGCGTCGAGTGCGCCAGGGTGGTAGGTGCATCTGCCTACGGCGTCAAGGCCAAGGAGTCAAGGAAGGAAGTCGGCGAGGGAAGTTGTCTCGCCCGGACTGATCCGTAGTCGTCCAAGACGAAGACGCGAAAATAGGGATCCATCTACGTGTCATCTCGCTTCCCGATGATCTGGGTTGCCAGCCGTTGATCGTCGTGTGACGGCCACGGGCTGTGTGAGGCGACACACCGGCGGCGGGCGTTGGTCTGCCCCTCATCGATCTTTCTGCGCCGGCGCGAAACTCGCCGTGAGCGAACGCTGGAAATCGGCGTTTTTTCTGAGTCGATGAAGCCGCCATCGGCTGAGCAGCGCCGATGGGTGCCCCGGTTCGCGATTCACCTCGCGATAGAGGGCGTCGTGCGGGCCTGTCGGCGGGTATGTCGGCGGGTCGGGCCTCAGGCAGTCCGGAACCGCCGCCGTGGTCGATCCGCCCACGAACCGCCGCACGACGTCGGCGAACCTCGCGTGCAGCCCTCGAACGCGGTGGACCGCGTCGCGAATCCGTCTCCGCAGCTGCTCTCCGGCCCCGACGATCCGGTCGGCCTCGGCCACAATGGCGGATGCGTCTTGGGACGAGATGACTGGGATGTCGAGTCCGAGCATCGGGCCAAGCCCCTCGCTCTTGAACGTGTTCCCCGGCAGCAGGATCACCGGAGTGCCCTCCGTCAGCGAACTGATGGCGGTATGGTAGCGACGTCCAAGCACCAGCGTGGCGTTTGCCAGGAGCGGAAGAATCTGCTCGAAACGGCCATAGTCGGACGCGGAAACGACGTCGGACTCCACATCCCCGGGCATCTTCGCCATCGCCTGCGCCGCTCCCTTGTCCGTGGACCTCGAAAAGACGAAGACCGGCCGCAGTCCGTGTCGGACCGCGATCTGTCGAACCGCAGT
>CAZONY010000052.1:8000-8379 GCA_964581215.1 uncultured Chitinophagaceae bacterium
CGTTCGGCACGGGCGCATGGTCGGCCGGAGCGCACCCCGCGGTAGCGAACGCCATGTCTGGGCAGAGGAGCGTCCCGTCGAGGCCGATACTCCGAGCAAATGCATACGCCCTCGCCTCACGGACCGCGACGAGGGCGAAGCCGCCCATGATCCGACCAAGAATCCGGGCGTCGGCGGCGTCACAGGCATAGATGGTCTGGTTCATGGCGAGCACGGGCTTGCGCCAGAGATGCGCGGCCAGGAACGGCGGGCCGAAAAGCTGGACATTCCGCAGGTACCGTCGCGGTCCGATCGACCCCTCTCCCTGAAACACCACGACATCAGCTGTCTTCACAGGCGCGAGGTAGTCGCCGAAGCGTTCGCGGGTGATGCCCTCGAG
>CAZONY010000052.1:8389-10057 GCA_964581215.1 uncultured Chitinophagaceae bacterium
GCCCCTTGGCGTAGATCGCGCGAGTCCTCGCACCATGAGCGGCCGCGATCAGTTCGTCCACTGCGTGGCTTCTCGGCAGCGGGACCGTGGCAACATCGAGTTGTGGAACACCGGCGAGGCTTGAACGCAGAAAGTCAAGGAGATTGCGACTCGTCGCCTGGCACCCCCAGTTCGCTCGATCGCCCGTGTAGTTGACAACGACGAGTTTCATTCCGCCATGGTCTCTTTGGGTTATTGTCTTTCTTGTGGTGAACGCCCCACGGTCTGGGAGACACAACGGCACATCGCCGCATCGAGTGCCCGAAACACGCTGGCCCAATCGCCGGCTCGTTCCTGCCGCAGTACGCGAACCGATGCGTACCAACGGCTCTCCGAGCCCTCCGCCGGCCATGCCCAGTAGGCTGGGATCGTCAGCAGGCCGAACGTCGGCAAGCCCAGGCCGCCAGCAAGATGGAGCAGCGAGTTGTCGATCGTGACCACGGAGTCCATCGCCAGAAGCTGCCCCGCGAGCGAAGCGATGTCGGCAGACACGTCGATGGAATCGGCATGGAGTCTCGTCGCATGCACGTGCCGCCGCAACGTCGCCAGGTCGCGTTCGATGTCGCCATGCTGGGCGATGTGCCAGTCGATGTCGTGGCGACCAAGGACCTCCGCCAACTCCGTCAGCGGAGCGTTTCGAAACCGCCCCTCCGTGCGATTGGTCGTCTTCCACGCAATCGCCACCTGGGGCCGCGTCCCGTTGCCCGCCAGCGGACGGCGGGACGCATCGGGAACGAGCAGCCGTTCCGCAGCGGGGCGCGCGAAGTCGTCGGCCCGCCGCACGTGCATTTCCAGCAGGTCTCGTGCCATCACGTAGCGGGAGCAGCAGCCGGCGAGCGGCCGGAGATCGCTCCCGGCATCGACCACCTCGCAGTCCTTGAATGTGGCCCGAAAGATGTCCACAAGACGCCGAGAACAGGCCAGTATCAGCGGAACGGGACAGGCGCGCTGAAGGGATCGGATCAGCCGGCTGACGAGAATCTCACCGCCCAGGCTGTCGCGAAAGTTGAACCAGACAAGGAGTCGGCCTGCGGGCGGCTCCCCGCCCCGCCAGCGGCGCATACCGAGTTGCGCCGCCAGCTCTTCTGGCCGACGCGGGTCGGCGACTCGCACTTCAGCCCCGTGACGCGACGCGACTGCCGGCTCCTCGAAGTCGGCACCCACGTACCGCGGCCAGCCAACCGAAAAATCCCCGCGGTGAAACCGTATCCAATCGTCCATGAACCGCGCGCGGGCCCGCAGGTCGGGATCGTGCCGGATGCGGCGATAGCGGGCCAGAGCCTTGTCGAAATCTCCCTCGAGGAAGGCAGCTTCCGCCGCGACGCACCTTAAGGGATCAAGGCAGCGAGACGCCACACAGAGCCTGAATGCGGACGGAATCCCGCGGGCGTCGAGCCTTCCAAGGCCTGGAACTGGGATGGCATCCATGCGGAGCGGCATGCGAAGATTTTTAGCCTAGTGATCCGCCAGCCGCTGCCACGAATGTCCGTCCCTCAAACGGTACCAGGTACGCGAGCCCCGGGCGACACCAATCGCAGTGGGAAGGGACATCTGAGCTGATGCGCGAATCACGCCATGACCGCCGTCCACGACCTAACCAACCCCCGACGCAGTCACGCTTACTGCATA
>CAZONY010000052.1:10067-11884 GCA_964581215.1 uncultured Chitinophagaceae bacterium
CCTGTGCGAGCGTGGCCGACTCGCCGTATCGAATGCAGTTCAGCGAACTGGGTACCTACGTGCCCACGCTTTCGACACAGGCTTCGCCGTCGGCGGCACAGCATGCCGCCACCGCGGCTGTCTGCCCCTTCTCGGCGGCCGCAATCGACGAGACCACGATCGCCGCGGAGCTCTTTGGCGACGGGACGGCATGGCATGCGGATATCGGCTTCTACCGGAAGACCTACGTGGGACACGTGGTGGAAGGTGGATTTCGCGACCGCGGCAGTTCCGGCGGCATGGGATCATGGCTGGCGAGTGAATTGCTCGCCGGGGGGTTGGTCGACGGCATCATTCATGTGACGGCATGCGCCGATCCTTGCGGAGACCGCACCCT
Source organism: uncultured Chitinophagaceae bacterium (assembly GCA_964581215.1). Taxonomy (GTDB): domain Bacteria; phylum Planctomycetota; class Planctomycetia; order Pirellulales; family UBA1268; genus CACORA01. Next base: position 10,444 of record CAZONY010000052.1, read on the forward strand.
CCTGTTTCGGTATCGCGTGTCACGGTCCCTCGACGACGTGATCCGGGGTGCTGGCTCCCGTTACTATCCGATCTGTCTTGCCGACGTGCTGGCAGAGATACGCTCCCGCCCAGGAGAGCGTTTTGCCGTCGTCGGAATTCCCTGCTTCATCAAGGCGGTGCGGCTCCTCGCCCGCCAGGATCCGGCACTCGCGTCATCCGTGGCCTACTGCATAGGCCTGGTCTGCGGTCACCTGAAGTCAGCCGCCTACGCCGACTTCATCGGCTGGCAGCTCGGCTTCGCGCCGTCCGAGATCGGCGCGATCGATTTTCGCGAGAAGACCCCTGGGAGAAATGCCAACCACTACACCGCCCGCGTCACGAACCGGCTGAGCGGTGAGTCTCGGGCCAAGCCGATGACGGAGCTTCAGGGCGGCAGTTGGGCGCTTGGGTTCTTCAAGCAGAAGGCCTGCGAGTACTGCGCCGACATGATCGCCGAAACAGCTGATGTCGTGGTGGGCGACGCGTGGCTGCCCCGGTTCGTGGAGGATCACCGGGGCACCAACATCGTGGTGATCCGCCATCCTGACATTTCCCGCCTCGTGGGCGACGCCATCGCCGCCGGCCGGCTTGCTCTCGAGCCGGTCACGGCCGACGTCATCGCCGAGTCGCAGCGGTCGGGCCTGCGATACCGCCGCGAAGGCGTGGCTGTAAGGCTCGCCGACGCACGTGATCGCGGGGAGTGGGCTCCGCCCAAGCGCGTTCGGCCAGGCCGTGCCGGCGTGGGCCGCGGGCGCGTGACGGTTTACAGGCAGCGCGAGAACCTGGCTCGCGCAACGCACGCCGCTTTTCTCACCGCCCTCGACGCAGGAAATCTACAGCTGTTCACCCGGCGAATTCGGCGTCTCGTCCGCGCCACAAACGCGGCCAAGAACCCCCCGGCCTGGCGACGGCGTCTCGATTCGCTCTTCGATCTCATCGCCACGTGGTGGAACCCACCGCCGCTCGAGCCGTCCGGTTCGATTCCTCGGCCGTGAAGTCGCGGCTCGCGGGTTTCACCACTCCCGGAGGACATATTCGGCGAAGATTTCCCCCTGCCGACGATCCAGTGCGTCGTCATCGTCCTCGACCGGCTCGATCCGCTCGAAGAGGCCCGCCGAGACGAGGCGCGCTGCGTAGTCCATGTTCAGGCCGCGGAACCGGCGACGCCACGCCGCGGCGTCATCGAGCTTCGCAAAGGGCCCTTCCGCCAGACTTGCGGCAATGGCAGCCCGGAGGCTTTCCGCATCACCCATCGCATAGTGCCGCGGCGGAACCGGGAGACTGAACCTGGCACGAATGCTGTCGTACTTCGAGGAAAAGCCGACGATCGCGACCTCCCGCCCGGAGAGCAGTCCCCAAAACGCCGTGTGATACGAGTTCGTGACGATACGATTGCAACGGGCGAAGTGACGACGAAAGTC
>CAZONY010000053.1:0-11634 GCA_964581215.1 uncultured Chitinophagaceae bacterium
CGGCGGAGCGTGGCGATCGCCCGCGAGCAGGAGATGAAGGCCGCCACGGCCGAAAACCGCTCCCGGCTGCTCCAGGCCGAGGCCCTGGTGCCCAAGAGCATCGGCGACGCCTTCCGGTCTGGCCGCGTCACCAATAACGGCCGGACATGAGCGACGCCGTGCCCCCGGCCTGAGCTGGCGAACACGGCCATCCCGCCCAGATTGCCGGCATGGGCGGCATATTCCTCAGAATCCGGGGAATTCGGCCAAACTTTGCGGCCGTCCTCTGCCGATGTCAAAGGTGTGGGAGTGGTGTCCGTCATGATGACGGCCGGACCGATCCGGCCCGCCGCCCCGCACGAGACCCGAGGCAAGGGAGTGTGCCCATGGCGCTGCGGAAGCTGCGAATTTACACCGGTCCCGAGATGGCCGCTTCGGCCGCGACGCTCCTCGCGGAACCCGCCGACGCAGGTCGTGTCCGCGTCACGCTCGGCGAGATCCTGCCGCTGCTCGCCGACGCCGTGGAGAGCAACCGGACGTGGCTCGGCGACTTCGCCGACGACGAGGTGACGATCTCGTCGGATCTTCACGATGTCCTGCAGTCCTACCGGCATTTTCGGCGCCCGGGCGCCTGACGGTGCGTCGCCCCGCGGCCCGGGGTCCGGCTTTTTTTCGCCCGGCCCCTTCATACCGGGTGCACCCCCCTTGCGGGCGATTGGCCGCTTGACCATACTCGGCCCCGGCTGGCGCCGAATGGGCGTCGCCTTCCGCCAGGGCCCTCGATGAACGGTTCCGTCAATCTTGCCGACCTCGGCCGCCGTGTGCGGGCCGCCCGCCTGGCCCGCCGGCTCACGCTGGAGGAGGTCGTTTCGCGGGCCGACTTCACCGTCAGTTGGCTCTCCAAGGTGGAAAATGGCCAGCTCACACCGTCGCTGGAAGGCCTGGTCAAGCTGGCCGACGTGCTGGAATGCGGCGTCGATGATCTCGTCGAAGGGCTTTCCACGCCGCCGCGTCACGTGGTCGTGAAAGGCGGCCATGGCCGTGCCGAAACCGTGCGGAGCGCCAAGTCGCCGGCCACGATCGAACATCTGGCCGACCAGTGGCGCGGACGCGCCATGCAGCCCACGATCGTCCACCTCGGCGGAGCAAGCCGTCCGGCCGTGATGGACAGCCACGACGGCGAGCGGTTTCTCTTCGTGCTCGAGGGCGACGTGCGCTTCGAATACGGAGACGAGGTGATCATGCTGGGCCCGGGCGACAGCATCTACGTCGATGCCACGATTCCCCATGGCCTGTCGTCCCGCGGCAAGGGGAAGGCCCGGATTCTGAGCGTGGCACACGAACCGCACGCCCTCCGCAGCCGCGACCGGGCCGCCCAAAGAAACGGACTCGCGAAGACGGTACGCCCACGGGATAGGCGGTAAACTCTCCGGATCGGTTGCCGCGACCTTTCCGGAACTCCGCCATGCCTCTCTCCCGCCGTGACTTCGTGGAACAGGCCCTCTCGCTCGCAGGGGCCGCACTGGCGACCCTCCCGGCGTCGGACCCCGCCGCCGCTGCCGACGACCGCTCCCCGGTGCCCCCGAGCGAGCGGGTGCGGGTGGCGGTGGTCGGCGTGAACGGTCAGGGCTCGAACCACGTCGCCTGTTGGCTCGACACGCCCGAGGCCGAGGTCGTGGCGATCTGCGACATCGATCCGGCCGCGTATGAGCGGCTCTGCCAGAAGCGGTTCAAGAACGCGGCCCGACCGCCGGACTACGTGCAGGACGTCCGCCGCCTGCTCGAACGCCAAGACATCGACGCCATCTCGATCGCCACCCCCAACCACTGGCATGCCCTCATGGCCGTGTGGGCGATGCAATCGGGCAAGGACGTCTACGTGGAGAAGCCCTGCAGCCACAACGTTGAGGAAGGCCGCGTGATCACCGACTGGGCGCGGAAGCTCGGCCGGATGTGCCAGATGGGCGTGCAGAGCCGGAGCACGACCGGCATGCGGCAGACGATCGACTTCGTGACGAGCGGCCGGATCGGCCCGGTCAAGGCGGCGCATGCCGTCTGCTTCCGGCCGCGGCCGAGCATCGGCATGGTCGATACGCCGGCGCCGATTCCGCCCGGCCTCGACTTCGACCTGTGGGCCGGCCCCGCCCCGGCCGTGGTGCCGAAGCGGAAACGGCTCCACTACGATTGGCATTGGACACACCTCACCGGCAACGGTGACCTCGGCAACCAGAATCCTCACGAACTCGACAAGGCGCGCTGGGCGCTCGGCAAGCAGGAGTTTCCGCGAAAGGTCGTGAGCCTCGGCGGCCGGCTGGGCTACGTGGACAACGGCGACGTGGCCAACTGCCAGGTGACGATCTACCAGTGGGACGACGCCCTGCTCATTTCCGACGTCCGTGGCCTCCCCATCAAGACGCCGGTCGGGTTCGGGCTGCCGGCCGGCGGGCCCTTCCGGGGGGCGTGCAACATCTGGTACGGCACCGAGGGCTTCGCCGTCGGCCCCAGCTATTTTTCGGGAGCGGCCTTCGATTACGACGGCAAGGAACTCGGCACGTGGTCCGGCGGCACCTACCAGCAACACTTCGGCAACTTCGTGAAGGCGATCAAGAGCCGGAACCGTGCCGATCTCCACCTCGACATCGAGGAGGGCCACCTCTCAAGCGCGTTGGCCCACCTGGGCAACGTGTCGTGGGCGCTGGGTGAGACGGCGGCGCCCGGCACGCGCCCGGCGCTGGCGGCGGACGACCCGCACGTCGCCGCATCGCTCGACACGTTCGCAGCCTACCTGGCGGACCAGCAGATCGACTATGCGACGACGCCACTGAGACTGGGCCGGGAGCTCACGATCGATCCGCGGACGGAACGGTCGGACGATCCCGAGGCCAATCGGCTCTTCACGCGGGACTACCGCAAGGGATACGAGCTGCCGCGGGCCTGACGCCACCGCTCAGGTCCTACCCGTCCACCGGATGGGCGGGCGTGGGCAGGATCAGTTGCCAGAACTCGAGGTCGAGCCAGCGGCCGAACTTGTAGCCGGCCTCCCGCACCGTACCGCAGCAACGGAAGCCGAGCGAACTGTGCAAGGCCACGCTGGCCACGTTGGTGGCGTCGATGCCGGCGATCAGCATGTGCAGTTCGTGCTTCTTCGCGGCCGCGATGAGCGCCTGGAGCAGCTGCCGCCCGACGCCCTCCCCGCGGAATCGCTCATCGACGTAGACCGAGTGCTCGGCGGAATACTTGTAGGCCGCCCGCGGCCGAAACGGCCCCCACGTCGCGAAGCCCGCCAGCACGCCCGGCTCCCACTCGATGCCCAGGACCGGGATCCCGTCCCGCTGCCGCAGGGCCAGCCATTCCCGCATCGTCTCCTCGCTCCGCGGCGTGTACTCGTAGAGCGCGGTGGTGTTGAGGATGGCGTCGTTGTAGATCGCCCGGATGGCCGGCAACTGGTCGACCGTGCATTCGATCACGGCACGTTTCGGTGGAGCGGGCTTCTTCCGGGGCATGACGAGAAGTGTATTCCGATTTTGAGTTTCCTGAAGCGACGCACCACAAACCTGAATCGGGGAGGCTCAGGGGTCGGGGGAAGTCGAGACGAGTTGGCGTATCCTCGCCCCGAAGTCGAGGCTTTCCCCGCCCCTGAGCCGGCGTACAACCACAGGCGGTTGCCCTACGTCCGCGCGGCCGGTGGCCGCGGCGTCAGGAGCGACACCACCACCAGCACCAGGAAGCCGAGCGGAATCGTCACCAGGCCGGGCTGGCTGAAGGGCATCGGGGCCATGGCTCCCGGCAGGCCGTAGACCTTCTCGAAGGTGTCGGCCGAGAGCAGGATCCAGCCCAGGGAAGCCGCCATCCCCACCGTCACGGCGGCGATGATCCCCTGCTTCGTCGTGCGCGGCCAGAAGAGCAGCATCACGAGCGCCGGCAGGTTGGCGCTGGCGGCGATGTTGAAGGCCCAGCCGACCAAAAAGCTGACGTTGAAGTTCTTGAACAGGATGCCCAGGGCCATCGCCACCACACCCAGGGCCACGGCCGCGATCTTGCCGCAGCGGACCTTCTCGTGGTCGGTCATGCGCACCCCGAAGACATTTTCCACGAGGTCATGGGCCACCGCGCCGCTCCCGGCCATGATGAGGCCCGAAACGGTGCCCAGCACGGTCGTGAACGCGATCGCCGAGATGACGGCGAAGAGCGTGGTGCTGAACGACTTCGCCAAGAGGGGTGCGGCCATGTTGGTGTCGGTGGGGTCGAGCGCGCCGCTGGTCATCGCCCCCAGGCCGAGGTAGAGCGTGAGCACGTAGAACACGCCGATCGCGGCGATGCCGACGACCGTACTCTTCCGGGCGGCGGCGGCGTCCTTCACGGTGTAATACCGGATCAAGATATGCGGCAGCGACGCCGTGCCGCAGAAGAGGGCGAGCATGAGGCTCGCGAAGTCGAGCCGGCCGGCGAGCGTGCCGCTGGTGAGACCCTTGAAATAGCCCCCCGGCGTGAGCAGGTCGGCGCCGCGCTTCTCGACGGGCGTGTACGTGACGTGCATCCCCTGCTCGTCGGAGTGCCGTTTGGCCGACCAGGTGACGACCGTCGAGTCTTCGAGCGCCGACAGATACTCGAGCGGACGCAGCGGCCCGGTGGCGGTCGCACCGGCATACCGCTCGGGTAGCCGGAGGATCGTGCCCACCGGCCGCAGGTCATGATCCTTCGCCTGCGGCCGGCCATCGACGAGCACGGTGCCGTCGGGCCGGATCGTCCTCACCTGCGGGGTGAGGTCTTCCGTGCCGGGGCGGCCGGCATTCACCTGGAGACCGCGGCCCAGGATCAGCACCGTGAGCACGCCGCAGAAAAAGACCAGCAGCGACCCCTTGATGAACTGCACCCACGTGGTCGAGACCATGCCGGCCGTGACGACGATCAGCGTCACGGCCACGCCGACGAGCACCACGCCTGCCGCGTGCGGCAGGCCGAGGAGGGGCGTGATGAGGGAGCCGGCACCGACCATCTGCGGAATCAGGTAGAAGACGCTGACTACGAGCGTCGAGGCGGCCACCGCCATCTTGATGCCCCGGCTGTTGAACTTCGCGTCGAGGGCATCGGCGAAGGTGAATCGCCCGAGCGCCTTGATCGGCTCGGCGATCACGAACAGCGCCACCACCCAGCCGGCCAGAAAGCCGATCGAGTAGAGGAAGCCGTCGTAGCCCGAAAAGGCGATCATGCCGCAGATGCCGAGGAAGGAGGCCGCCGAGAGGTAGTCGCCGGCGAAGGCGATGCCATTGACGAACCAGTGCACCTCGCCGTGCGCCGCATAGTAGGCCGCGGCCGACTGCTTCTTGCGGCCCAGCCAGAAGGAAAGCCCGATCACGCCCACCACGAAGGCGGCGAAGATGACGATGGCCAGCGGCGCGGTGTCGTGGAGCATCCGGCGCGGTTCCTGTCAGCGGCTCGCCCGGGCGACCATGTAGGTCACCGAAAGGATGAACGCCGCCGCGATGAGCCCCATCCCCGACGCGATCGCCAGGTTGACGCCGCCGAAGGGCCGCCACGAGAGCAGGTCGGGCCGCACGAGGACGAGCCCCATGAAGGAGCCGTAGAGCAGCACGTAGACCCAAAACAGCGCGAGCCCCAGCCGGCTCGTGGTCGCGTTGTTGCCGTCCGCCATGGAGATCGCCCCCGGGTTGGCCAGCGAGTGTAGCAGAGTGTGGAACACGTCTGCCCGAGCAGGATGCGATGGCCGTCGACCCGGGAAACCCTCGGTGTTTTCCGCGGCCGACCAACGTGGAAAAAGGTCATGGATGGCTTTTTCCACGGGCAGCAAGGCTAGCAGAGGTTCAGCCGGCCGGGACGGCCGCAGGCTTTCGCGTATTCTTGGGCGGCCTGTTCCAGCCGTGTGTCCGCCACCAGCCGGGACCTTCCGCCTCGACCTCGGCCGTGGAGGCCCGCAGCCGTTCCAGCATGGCGGCCAGCCGCTCCGGCTCCCGGGCCGCAAGGTTCGCCGTCTCGGCAAGATCCTCGTCGAGGTTGTAGAGCTCCGGCCGTTCGAACGCCTCGTCCGTCACGATCTTCCAGGGCCCCTCGCGATACGCCACGAACCCACCCCACCGCCAATACATCGGCCGCGGCCGCGCGCCCTTCAGGTTGGTGATCGCGATGCCGTCGAGCTTCACGCCCGGCGGTGGCTCGAGGCCCGCCGCCTCGAGCGCCGTGGGAAAGAAGTCGCTGCCGATGACCGGAAGATCGCTCTCGGTGCCCGGCTGGATCTTCCCCGGCCAGCGCATGATCCCGGGCACGCGATGGCCACCCTCGTACATCGATCGCTTGCGGCCCCGGAGCGGGCCGGCCAGCCCCCGGCCCGGCCCCGTGTCGCCATCCCCCTCCGGCCCGTTGTCGCTGGTGAAGAAGACGAGGGTCGATCCGGTGGCGCCAATCTCGTCGAGCGTCTTCATGACCGTGCCGAAGGCATCGTCGAGTTGCGTGATGTTGGCCCGGTAGGTTCGCTCCTCCGGATCGGCGATGCCGGCGTGCTTTTTTTCATAGCGCTCGGCGGTGGCGATCGGGTAATGCGGCTCGTGCGTCCAGACGGCGAGGAAGAAGGGCTTCGCCGGGTCCCGTTTCGTCTTCAGCCACATCGCCGCCTCCTGCGCGAGAAACGGCGCCGAATAGTCGTCGACCTTGCCGATGGCCGTGCCGTTCCTGACGAAGTTCGCGGGAAAGGCGTGGCTCGGGGCGGCATTGTTCTGCGTGGCCAGCCACCAGTCGTAGCCGTGGTCGGAAGGCTGCGGCTGCTCCGGCGCGTTGAACAGGCCGTTCAGGTGCCATTTTCCCACGTGGCAGGTCTGGTAGCCCGCCTGCTTGAGCAGTTTCGGCAGTGCGACCTCGCTGGTGCGGAGGTGGATCGGGCTCTTTTCCGGAATCCAGGTGAAGACGCCGTTGCGGAAGGGGGTGCGTCCGGTGAGGAGGCTCGACCGCGACGGCGAGCAGACGCTCGATGCCGAGTGGCAGTCGGTGAGCCTCCGGCCCTCGGCGGCGAACCGGTCGAGATTGGGCGTGATCGCGGCCGGGTTTCCGTAGCATCCCAATTCTCCGTAGCCGAGATCGTCGGCCAAGAAGAGGACGATGTTGGGCCGGGCGGGCGACGCGGACACCGTCGGGTAGATCGTCTGCGGGTTTGTCGCGCTGCCCGCCGGACGCCGGGCGGGCGACTCGGGATTTCCGAGTTCTTCCTGCATGGACGCGGCCAGGGCCCTGAGTTCGGCCACCACCTCGGGATGCCCGTCCGCCACGTTCGTCGTTTCGCCGATGTCGTCGTCGAGGTGATAGAGCCGCGGCCGCTCCAATGACGCCGGCTCCGGCGGCGGGGCGTCTTTTTTGCTCATGCCACTGGCCTGCGGCGCGATGGCGAGCTTCCACGGCCCCTTGCGGACCGCCTGCAGCCCGTTCATGGCGAAGTAATAATGGGCTTCCCGCCGCGGTGCCTGCGCGGTGCCGAGCAGCAGTCCCGACATGTCGCGGCCATCAATGACGGGCTCGGCCGGCAGGGAGCCGCCGGCGAGTGCGACGAGCGTCGGCAGAAGATCGATCGTGCCCGCCGCGGCGTTGCAGGTCGTGCCCGGCCTGATGTGACCCGGCCAGCGGGCGATCGTCGGCACCCGCACCCCGCCCTCCCACGTGCTGCCCTTGCTGCCACGGAGCGGCCCGGCCGACGTCGCCTCGCCGACGACACCCACCCACGGGCCGTTGTCACTGGTGAAGAAGACGAGCGTCTGCTCATCGAGCGCGAGCCGGCGGAGCGTGTCAAGCACCTCGCCCACGCTCCAGTCCACTTCCTCCACCCAGTCCCCGAACGGTCCATTCCCGCTTGTGCCCCGAAACCGCTCCCCCGGCTTGAGCGGTGCGTGCACCGCGGTATGGGGCATGTAGAGGAAGAATGGGCCGTCCTTCGACTCCTCGATGAACCGCACCGCTTCGGCCGTGCTCTTGGCGACGACGGCGGTCTGCCGTTCGTCGGTCAGCAGTTCCTCGACCGTCTCGTCACGCAGCAGTGGCACGACCCGCTCGCCCGTCTCCCGGGACACCCGCTGCATGTCGTTGGAATAGGGGATGCCGTAATACCGATCGAACCCCTGCCGGGTGGGGAGAAACTCGGGCTGGTCGCCGAGATGCCACTTGCCGACACCGGCCGTGGCATAGCCGAGGGCTTTGAGCCGCTCGGCGATCGTGACCTCCGCGGGATGGAGGCCGTGACGCCCCCCTGGAAAAAAGACCCAGGGCACGCCGACGCGCAGGCCGTAGCAGCCGGTGAGCAGTTGCGCCCGGGAGACCGAGCAGGCGGGGGCGGCATAGAAGCTCGTGAGCCTCATCCCCTCGGCCGCCATGCGGTCGAGGTGCGGTGTCTTGTGCTTCGTGGCGCCGAAGGGGCCGATGTCGCCGTAGCCGAGATCGTCGATGAAGATGACGACGAAATTCGGTGGCCCGGCCACGGCGGGCATCACGAGCAGCAGCCAGGCCAGCACCGCCCAGGCGCTGGAACGGGTAAGCCACCTGATCTTCATGGTGTCGCGTCCTCCCGGGGCTGGTCGGAAAAGCGGTGCGGGTCGTCGTGCCGGCGCATCTGCGTCAGGAGCAGGGCCTCCATCTCGGCCCGCGTGGCCGCATGGGCCGGGTCGGCAGCCAGGTTCTTCTGACGAGCCCCGGGGCGCTCGGGAAGGGCCTCCGCCACCGCCGGGTCATGATGCTCGGCCAGGAACTCGTGCGGGTTGTCCCGCAGGTTGAACAGCTGCGTGTGCAGGCCGCCGGAGGGCGACTCGTACTTGACGAGTTTCCAGTCGCCCCGCCGGACGCTGCGCATGCCCGGCTTCGCGCCGCCCGAATACACGCCGTACAGCACGTCGCGCACGGCCTCCTGCCGCCCCTCGAGCACCGGCAGGAAACTCGTGCCCTCATTCGAGGCCGGTGGCGCGATGCCGCAGATGTCGCAGAGCGTGGCCAGCGTGTCGCCGAGGTAGATGTTGCCGGGCGCCCTGGTGCCCGGCTTCACGCCGGGCCCCTTCACGATGAACGGCACCCGCCACGTGTGCTCGTAGAGATTCTGCTTCCCCTGGAGGCCGTGACGCCCGATCGCGATGCCGTGATCGGCGGTGTAGAAGACCCAGGTGTTTTCCAGCTCGCCCAGGGCGGCGAGCCTGTCGAGCACGCGACCGATCTGAACGTCGATGTTTTCGCTGCAGGCGAACTCGCGGCCAAGTTCATGGCGGATCGTCCGCTCGTCGCGACGCTTCCAGACCCCGCTCACCTTCACTTCATCGCGCACATCCATGTGGCCGTGGTCGAAGGGATGCGCGGGCAGCCAGTTGGCAGGCAGCGGCGGCTGACGCGGATCGGCCGGAGGCAGGGAATCCTCGTCGGCATGATTGGAGGCACCATACCGCGCGAGCAGTTCCGGCGTTCCGTCCCGGGTGTCGTGCGGATGCGAGAAGCCCAGGTAGATCAGGAACGGCTCGGCATCGTCCGTGCGTTCCCGAGCGGCCAGGTAGTCGAGCACGCGGTCGGCATGCCAGGCACTGCCCCCGTCGGCCGTGCCCTCCCTCTTCGTGGCGTCATGCCGCACGGTGAACTGCCGGCTCGCCCCCTCGTAGCAGTTCTCCTTCTTGCAGGTCCGCATCGTGTCGTAACCCGCGCGGTTGAACACGGCGGGGATCGTCTGCTGCTCGAGCGCGGGTGGGCACGCCTGTGCCCCGGGCCCGATCGGAAGATGCCAGACCGTGCGTCCGCTCATGATCATGTGCCGGCTGGGCACGCAGACGGCCCCGGAAAAAGAGCCCATGTGATAGGCGGCGTCGAGCACCATGCCCGCGGACGCCAGCCGCCCGATCGTCGGAGCCCGGAGGGTCGAGGCGGGGTTGTAGCACGGCAGGTCGCAGGGGGACTGATCGTCCACGACGATGAACAGCACGTTCGGCCGTCGGGCCGGAGACGTCGATGGTCGAGGCCGGAGCGCGACCTGCTCCCGGTAGGCGGTCTTGAAGGGGTTCTCCGCCGGCCCGTCGAGATCCTCGTTCACGAGAGCGGGCTGCACGCCCCGCCACCAGGCGTCGTAGGTGGCCGCCAGCCGTTCGACGACATCGGGATGATCTGCCGCCACGTCCATCCTCTCGCCCGGATCGGCCGCGACGTCATAGAGTTCCCAGCCATCCGGCCGGTTCGCCGTATTCACGAGGCTCCACTTTCCCTCGCGGAGCCGGCAGTTGCGGTAGGCACTCTCGGCCGCCTGCCCGCGTTCCCAGCGGCCGACGTGCGTGACCAGCGGCCGGTCGGGCCATGCTGCCGAAGCGTCGTTCAGCAGCGGCACCAGACTGCGGCCTTCGATCGTTTCCGCGACGGCGGCCGGGATCGTGACGCCGGCGATCTCGCACAGCGTGGGAAGCACATCGATGTGCGCCGTGACCGCCGGCACATCGACGCCCTCCGGCAGCACGCCCTTCCACCGCCAGAAGGCGGGCACACGGGTGCCGCCGCGGTAGGGCGAACCCTTGGCACCGCGCATGCCGTCGTTGCACACGCCCGCGCCGGCCGCCGTGCCGTTGTCGGTGGAGAAGATGACGAGTGTCTCGGCGGCGATGCCGAGGTCGTCAAGCTTCGTCAGGAGCCGGCCCATGTTGGCGTCGATGTTTTCGATCATGGCGAAGAACGCTGCGGGGTTGGTGGCCTGCCTGGCGGGCGTGATGCCGGCCGCGGCGAGAGACTCGCGGTACGCCCGTTCGCGGCCGCCGGGAGGGGCGATGTAGGGCGCGTGCGGCGCGTTGGGGGTGATGCAGCAGAAGAACGGCTTCTTCTCCCTCCGGCAGGCCTCGATCCAAGCCTCGGCCTCGCGAAAAAAGACGTCGGTGCAGTAGCCGTTCGTCGGCACGAACGTGCCGTCGCTGCGGATGACGGGATCGACGTACTTGTTGCCCGGCACGTCGCCGCAACTGCCGGGATAGGTCTGGCCGATGCCGCCGGCTCCGTGGATGAAGACGCGGTCGAAGCCCCGGCGGCCGGGCTGGTAGGCATCCTCGTCGCCAAGGTGCCACTTGCCGAAGATCCCGCTGGTGTAGCCGGCCGAGTGCAGGAGTTGCGGCAGCGTCGTGGCCGAGAGGGCCAGCCGCTCCCGTTCGGCGACCGTATGGGTGACGCCCGCACGAAACTCGTGGCGGCCGGTCAGCAAGGCCGCCCTCGTCGGCGCACAGGTGGGGCTCACGTGGAATTCGGTGAGCCGCACGCTCTCGGTCCGCATCCTGTCGAGGTGGGGCGTCTTCAGGATGGGGTTGCCATGCGCGGCGACGTCGCCGTAGCCCTGATCGTCCGTCATCACGTAGATGATGTTGGGCGGGGCGGCCAGCGCGGGCGAGGCCGCGCTGGCGAGGAACGCGAAGAGGAGGATCTTGTTCATGACCGGGACTCGGTAGGGAACCAGGTCTCCTATCTGATCTCCGCAAGCACCTTGTCGTAGAGGGCCCGCCGGGCCTCCGGCTTGAGCCCGCGGATCTCGAGGAGCGTCGGTCGCAGGCGGCCGGCCCACGACGGATCCTTCGCGATCCTTGCCTCGGCCTTGGCGAGGAGGTCGTCGGCATCGGCGTTCGTCGCGGCCGCCGCGGCGGCGATCACGCTCCGCAGGTATTCGGCCGC
>CAZONY010000054.1:0-11275 GCA_964581215.1 uncultured Chitinophagaceae bacterium
CCCTGTTGGTTCTGACCCTGTTGGTTCTGACCCTGTTGGTTCTGACCCTGTTGGTTCTGGCCCTGTTGGTTCTGACCCTGTTGGTTCTGACCCTGCTGGTTCTGACCCTGATTGTTGCCGGTTGGCTTCTCGGGAGGATTCGGCTCGGTCTGCCGGGCCGGTGCCGAGGGGTCGATGATCAACGACTGCCACTGGGTGCGGCTGATGTTGGGCTGCTCGGGCCGCGTGTCGACCGCCACTCCGCGATACTCGAGCGTGGTCCCCGGCATGGCACCGAGTTGCCGGGGCACGAGCAGCGTCGATCCCGTAAACGGCCCGCTCTTTTCCTTCGAGAGGAGCACGATCTCCGGCCGCGGCTGCCCGTCCTTGAGCCTCACCTCCAGGCCCACGCGGGTCAGACCGTAGTCGGGATCGACCGCCCGCACCCGCACCCGCACGGGCGCATCGGGCGGCACCTTGAGCGGCGATTCGGTCGGGTCCTCGATCGTCACCTCGGGAGCGACATCGGGCACCACGTCGATGCGGTGCTGGAGGTCACCCACCCACGGCCCACCCGCAGCGTCCGATGAATCGTCGCGCGGCTGAAACACCAGGCGGTACGAGGCGTGCTCCGGCCCGGCCCGGTCGGAATCCAGCTTCAGATCGAATGATGCCGAGCCCTGCGCGGGATCGCTCACATTCAGTTTCAGTGGCCGGTCCCGCTTGCCATCACACCCAAAGTCGATCCAGCCGCTGGCGATCGGCCGGTTGCCGGCCGCAAAGATCGTCACCGTGGTGCCCTCGACCGCACGGATATCGCCCTGCCAACGCACCACCTCGGCCGCCTGCCGCGTGTAGGCCGGATAGTCGTAGCGAATCTCCCGAACCAGCAACGATGCCGCATCGACCGCGATCACCTTGAGCGGTTCCGAGCGAGCGTCGCCGGCGGCGATCGTGAACTCGAGCGAATGATCGATCCCTCGCGACGCATCGGGAAGCACAGCGACAAAGGCACCGCGAAATCCGGCCCCACCGCCACGGCGTTGCATGACGGCCTCCCACGGCGTGCCTGCGGACTGGCCACCGCCCTTGTCGTTGAAGGGGCGGATCGCGAGCGTGGGCTGCTCGTTCCTCCGCAGGCCGCGCAGTTCGGCCGAAACCACCAGCTGCCGGCCGCGGACGATCGTGGCCGTCGCCGCCTGAATCTGGACGGCGTGCTGCGGAGTCTCCGCGCCGTCGCCGTGATCCTCGCCCGGGATCCGCCAGTGCAGTTGCACGTCCGAGATCCTCGCCCGCGACGGCGCGGCCGTGGTCGCCCACGGTGCCAGCAGTCGCCCGGCGCTGGTCAGGAGGCTTTTCGGCGCGAGCACTTCGTAGAGGCACGCGATGGCGACGAGGGCCGCCACCGCGCCCGCCAGGCGGACGGCCCCCGTGCGATCAATCACCGCCTCGTCGATCGCCACTTTCGAGAGCCGCTTTGCCGCCCGTCGCTTCAACGATCGGACCATCCGCTGGCTCGCCCCCTCGCCGTCGAGCTTCACCAGCACCGCGTTGACGAGATCATTGTGAAGGTCGGGAAACTCGCGCTCGATGGCCCGCGCGGCATACACCAGGTTCACGCGGTATCGAACCAGCGGCACGACCCACCGCACGATGGCGGCGGCGAGCGCCGTGAGCCCGGCGGCCAGCCAGGCCCAGCGCGCCCAGCGAGGCAGGCCGCCCTGAACCAGCCAGTGCTCGGCGAGAACGCCGGCCGCGAGCCACGCCAGGGCGACGACGGCGGCGGCGAGAAGAAACGTCGCGAATGCCACGCCCTTGTAGTCGGCGCCGGCGGCCGCCAACCGCTTGGCGAGGTACCGCTCCGACTTCGATGCGGTTCCCGCATCGACGGACCAGGTGCCGACCGCCAACGGCTGCGATGAATCGCTCGAAACCGTCGCCATCGCCGAACTCCCACGACCCGGGCGGCCACTCACCGACTCCCGTCAAGTATATCGGCGTGGCCTTCCCATCGCCGCAACCGCGTTGACGCCCGACGGCACAAGGCCCCATGCTGCATCCCGGCCGGTCGTCGCTGGACTGGTTTTCCGGCCGGCAGGAACCGTCCTCATGTCGCTCCTTCCCGATGCCGTCTCGTTCAAGCGGCTCGTCGATGGAACGGCTCGCGGGGCTCTCGCCACCGCGACGCGAACGGCTCTGGCGGCGGTGGCTCTGCCGTACGGAGCCGTTGTGCGCGGCCGCAACCGGGCGTACGACCTCGGCCTGCTATCCGTGCGATCCTGCACCGCCCCGGTCATCTGCGTGGGCAACCTCACGCTCGGCGGCACGGGAAAGACGCCGCTGGTGGCCTGGGTCGCGCGACATCTCGCGGCGTTGGAGGCGAGACCGGCGATCGTGAGCCGCGGATACGGCGCCGCGGCAGGAGGCCGCAGTGACGAAGCCGCGGAACTCGGCCTCCTCCTGCCCGGGGTGCCGCATCTGGCCGATGCCGATCGGGTGGCGGCCGCGCGGAAGGCCGTCGCAGCGGGTGCCAACGCGATCGTGCTCGACGATGGCTTCCAGCATCGCCGGCTGGCCCGCGATCTCGACATCGTCGCCGTCGATGCCACCGACCCCTTTGGCTGCGGGTTCCTGTTTCCCCGCGGCCTGCTTCGCGAACCGCTTGCCGGACTGGGCCGCGCCGACGGCGTCGTGCTGACACGGTGCTCGCTCGTGGACGCATCACGACGGGCGGAGATTCGCGATCTGCTGGCGCGACACTGCCGCGAGGAGACGGTATGGGTGGAGGCGGACCATCGTCCCGTTGCACTGCGGCAAGTGGGTGGCGCGACGCTGCCGCTCGAGTCACTGCGAAGCAGGCGGGTCGTGGCCGCCGCAGGGATCGGCAATCCCGACGCCTTCCGGCGGTCGCTCGGACAACTCGGCGCCGACATGGTCGCCTTTCGGGCGTATCCCGACCATCACATCTACACGGAAGCCGACCTCGATGATCTCGGCAGATGGGCCGCGGGGCACCGTGCCGACATGCTCGTCACGACGCTCAAGGATCTCGTGAAAATCTGCCGGGACGGCTTGGGCGGCATTCCGGTGGCCGCCGTGGAGATCGCGATCGATTTCTCCGCTGGCGCCGACCGCCTGGCCGAACTCGTCGGGACCACCGTGCGGAAACCGCCTACTTCTTCTTCTCGACGTGGAGCGTGTGCTTCCGCAGTCGGGGAGAATACTTCTTGACCTTCAGCTTTTCGCCGCCGCTCTTCCGCCGCAGCGTGTAGTTTTGGTCGCCGGTCTCCTCGCAAACGAGGTGGATGACCTCGAGTTTTTTCTTGCCTTTTGCCATCGGTGAATCTCGCGCAACGAGCCTAGCGAACCGGCACACAGGAGGCCGGCAGACGGCCCCGCTTCGAAGCGACGAATCGTACCGCTCTGGGTCGGGCCCCGCCAGCAAGCTCGGAAAAACGCCCGCGTCAGCGGCTTTTTTCCGATGGGCCCGCGGGATTGGGGCAATGAATTCGGCGAATGACCGCGTGATCTGCCGGAAAAGCCGGACCTTGGACGGCCCCCGGTGCACGCCCCTGCGGCCGACGGTCGATGAGGGTATCGTCGAGGAAGGCTTCCGGGGGCGTGCATGCAGCCGGCCCATTCGGCAACGTTCCCCGGACCCGCACCACCCGAGCCTTCCATCCGCGATCCCGGCCGGCCCATGCCCCGCCCCCCACTCCATCATCGCCCCCCACTGATCGAGCGGATCCTGGGCCATCCGGCCATACGATCAGGATATGCGAGCCTGCTCGGTCACGTCCTGATCGGCATCCTCTTGGCGATGGTCGTCGGCCGTGAATCGCCCCGCGACCGCGCGACGCCACTGGCGCTCGATTTCGGAACGAGCGCAGCCCGCGACGAGGGGGACCCGATGGCGGACGCCCTCGATATCGCAGTGCAGGCTCTCGACCCTGACGCCGACGGTCTGGGGGAGACCGCTGCCTCGGAACCGATCGACCCGCCGGTCGTGCCGATCCCGCCGGTGCCCGCACCGAATTCCGGCGGTCAAGCGGCGGGAGAGCCCGCGGCCGCCCTGGCATCCCTCCCCGGTGCCGAGGCCTTGGGTCGCGTGGTCGCCGCGACGGTTTCCAACCGGCCCGCCGAACAACGGGCGGGCAGAGCTGACGGGGGCCGCGGCGCTGATGCCGGCGACGGACAACCCTTTGCCGCCCGGCGGGGAGCCACGCGAGCCGCCGCGGTGTCGAAGCGCGGCGGCTCACCCGCGAGTGAACGGGCGGTGGAACGCGGCCTCGCCTGGCTCGCCGCCCATCAGGCCGTCGATGGCTCCTGGCAGTTCGATCTCTCCGGCTGCAACTGCCACGGCGGCTGCCGCAATCCCGGCACGCTCAAAAGCTCCACCGCGAGCACGTCCATCGTGATCCTGCCGTTCCTCGGCGCGGGCAACACGCACATCGACGGTCCCTACCAGCAGACGGTGTCGCGGGCCATCTACTACCTGATCAGCCGCATGCAGCCGACGCCTCGCGGAGGCGACTTCTGCGAAGGCTCGATGTATGGCCACGGCGTGACGACCTTGGCACTGGCCGAAGCCTACGGAATGACCGGCGACGACATGCTCCTGCCCTACCTTCGCGATGCGATCCGGTTCATCCAGACGGCGCAGGATCAGCACGGGGGCGGCTGGCGCTACCTGCCGGGCCAGTCCGGCGACACCACCGTCACCGCCTGGCAGGTCGCGGCCCTCAAGAGCGCGACCATCGCCGGCATCGAGACGCCCTCACCCACGATCGACGGCGTGCGCCGGTTTCTCGACAGCGTGCAGGCCAACAACGGAGCGGCCTACGGCTACCGGAAGCCCATGGCAAAGCCCTGCACGTCGGCCGTCGGTCTGCTCTGCCGCATGTACACGGGCTGGGGCCCGGACCACGAGGCCCTCGTGCGCGGCGTGACCGCCCTGGCGAAGACGAAGCCCTCCCCTGACGACATCTACCAAAATTTCTATCTCGCGCAGGCCCTCATCCAGATGGACCATCCCGTCTGGCCCCGCTGGAACCGCCAGAACCGCGACCAACTCGTTGACCGCCAGAGCCGGTTCGGCCACGAGGCGGGCAGCTGGTTCTTCGATGATCCCGACACGGCGCCCGGCGGTCGGCTGACGCACACCGCCCTGGCCGTGCTCTCGCTCGAAGTCTACTACCGGCTCCTCCCCATCTACACCGACAAGGCGGTGCAGGACACGTTCTGACCGCCGGCTACAATCCTGGTGGAGGTCGCCGATGCGGCTGGTCACCTACTCCTGGCTGACGGTCGTCGTCGCCATGGCCTGCGCGGCCATCGGCTGGCTCGGGCTGGCCGGCTGGATGGCGGCCGTGGTCGTGCTGGCCAGCGTCGCCATGCACGTCGCCGGAAACGCCCTGGGCACGCGGATGCGCGAGGCGGCCGATCGGGAGCGGGATGCGCGGAGCCTGGAATCCCGTCCGGCCGCGTTGCCGGTCGCCCCGGCGGAGCCCGGCCGCTTGGAACGTCGCGAAACGCTCGGTCGCTTGGTGCCCGTCTCGGCCGGCATCGGCGCCGTGATCGGCGGCCTCGCCGGATCGATGATGCTGGCGGTGTTCACGCGGAGTTCCGCGGCGGGGGCGATCCTCGGCGGGGCCTCCTCGGCTGTCATCGGGGGTCTGTTCGGCTTCCTCGCCGCCAGCTTCGTGGAGATTCTGCGGACCAGCCTGCGGGACGCGGCGGCGGCGATGGCGGCCGATCAGGGGGCGTGGTACAACCGGGGCTCCAACGAGATTCCGCCCCCCTGACATCGCGAGGAGACTCCCATGGCCAAGCCACACCGCGGCCTGAAGAAGGCCAACCACGGCGCCCGCCCGGCCAACAGCAAGGCGCGCAAGGCAAAGCGAAAGCACATCAAGACCTGACCGTCCGGAAACCCGGGCGATCCCGAGGGAACGGCACCGTGGCCCCGCGCGACTACATCATCCATCCCAGCGAATACGACGTCTCGCATGTCATCGCCGACATCGAGGAGATTCGCCGCTGGAATAAGCAGCGGTTCGAGATGGAACAGCTCACGGCGATCGTCCATGAGGATCACGCCCGCGGTCTGTGCGTGGGCTACAAGGACATCACCCACGACGAGTTCTGGGTGCGGGGGCATTTTCCAGCCGTGCCGGTGATGCCTGGTGTGATGATGTGCGAAGCGGCGGCCCAGCTTTCCAGCTACTACACGCAGAAGCACAACCTGCTGGAGGCGAGCGTGATCGGCTTCGGCGGCATGGAGGACGTGCGGTTCCGCGAGCCGGTGGTGCCGGGAGACCGCCTCGTGATCGCCGTGGAGCGGGTCCGCGTCCGGCCGAGGGCGATGATCGTCTGCAAGTTTCAGGGCATCGTGCGGGAGAGCATCGTGGTCGATGGCGTCATCAAGGGCGTACCGCTACCGGTGGACGCACTCCGCGAGGTCGCCGCGAAGTAGGCTGTGCCGGCTGGCGGCGTTTGGAGTTGTGACTCGATCCTTCGACCCCGCCGATGCCGCGACGCGCTCCGAAAAAACCCGCCCCCTCGGTTGATCTCTCGGCGCATCTGCTGGCCCTGGAGCGGCTGCCCGAGCGGTTCGAACCGGGGTCGCTGTTTCCCGTCGATATGCCCGTGGAACTCGAGGTCGGCAGCGGGAAGGGGCTCTTCCTCTCGTCGTCGGCGCGGGCGCATCCGGGGGTCAACTTCCTCGGCTGTGAGATCGCGGCCGGCTATGCCCGGCTCTGTGCCGGCAAGCTGGCCGTCGCCTCCCTGACGAACGCGCGAATCATCCATGGTGATGCGCAGCGGCTGGTGCGGTCGATGCTTCCCGATGCGTCCCTCGCGGCGATCCACGTCTACTTCCCCGATCCGTGGTGGAAGGCGAGGCACCGCAAGCGACGCGTGCTCTCCGAGCCATTTCTCGCGCACGCCGGCCGCGTCCTCGAGCCAGCCGGCCGGCTGCACGTGTGGACCGACGTGGAGGAGTATTTTTTGGAGGCGATGGCGGCCGCCGCCGCGACGGGCCGGTTCGGCCCGCCCGCGGAGGAAGAGGCCCGCCTGGCCGAACACGATCTCGACTACCGCACCCACTTCGAACGCCGCACCCGGCTGGCCGGCGCACCCGTCTGGCGGGCCGTCCTCCGCCGGGGCTCCTGACCGCGAACGGCCCCTACACCACCGCCTCGTAGGTGCGGCCCGGCGTGCCTCGGGCCACCTGGCCGAGGGCGATTTCGTAGAGTCGCTCGCCGGCCGGGGTCGGATACCGACCGGTGAGGCAGGCCTGGCAGATTTCCGACGCGTCGAACCCGATCGACCGGGCCACTGATTCCACCGGCAGGTAGCGGAGCGAGTCGGCGCCGAGTTTCGCAGCCATCGCAGCCTGCGCTTCCTCGGTGAGCCGCCCGTCGTCGAGGAACGGCGGAGCGAAGAGCTCTTCGATCGTGGACATGTCGATGCCGTAGAAGCAGGGGGCGATGATCGGCGGGCAGGCGATCCGCACGTGGATCTCCCGGGCCAGCCCCAGCGACCGCATGCGGCCGAGCAGCACCTTCATCGTGGTCGATCGCACGATCGAGTCCTCGACGAGAATCACCCGCTTCCCCTCCAGCACCTCGCGGAGCGGCGTGTACTTCGATTCGGCCTTCTGCCGGCGGCTCGAGGCACCATCGATGAAGGTCCGGCCGGTATACCGATTGCGGATCAGGCCCTCCACCGACGGGATCGAGAGCCGGTAGGCCATCGAGTCGGCCGCCGCCTTGCTCGTGTCGGGAACGGGTACCACGACCGTATCGGCGTCGATCGGGATCGTCTCGAGCCGTGCCAGCTCCTCGCCGAGCCGTTTCCGCGTGAGGTAGACGCTCCGCTCGTCCATCGTGCTGGCGACGTTGGCGAAATAGATCCATTCGAAGAAGCAGTGGGCCCGCCGGGAACTCTCGGCGAACCGTTCCACCCGCACCGTGCGGCCGTCCACGATGAGCGCGGTGCCGGGCTCCAGCGAACGGATCGACTCGGCGGGGAAGCCGAGGTTGAGCAGGGCCACGCTCTCACTGGCCGCCGCGATCAGCGGCCCGACACAGGCGTATTCCATGGGACGGATGCCCAACGGATCACGCGCCACGATCATCCGCCCGCAGGCGTCGAGCATGGCGATGTTCCAGGCACCGTCGAACCGTCGCGAAATCGCCGCCAGCATGTCGATCGGGTCGGGGTCGGCGTCCCCCGAGAGCTCGCGGCCGATGGCGTGCATGATCACCTCGGTGTCGTTGTCACGGGCGAGGTGGTTGTCGTCGTCGGCCAGGATCTCGGCGCGGAGTTCTGGGTAGTTGGCGAGCTGGCCGTTGAACCCGAACGCAAACCACTTCCGCTTCTGGATGTGGGGCCGCTCGAGCGGCTGGGCATAGCCCCGATCCTCGGCGCCACACGTGGCGTAGCGGACATGGCCGATCGCCGCCCGGCCACCATGCTGCTCCATGAGGCTTTCGTACTTGCCGCGATGGCTCATCCGAAACACCTCGCTCACGCTGCCGACGTCCTTGAGGGTCGCCAGGAGTTGGCTCCGGTGCGGGTTCCAGACCGTCATGCCGGCCGAGAGCTGGCCGCGGTTCTGGATGTCCAGCAGCATTCGGGGCACGAGCCGCGACACCCCCTCGGGCCCCTGGGCGGGGCAGAACGGGCTCGGGTCACCGCCCTCGAGGTGGTAGATGGCCGCCAAGCCGCATTCGTGATGGAGATCACTCACCGAACGTGCCCGCGGAAGGTCGGGGGAAAGTGCTGCTCAGACGGCCCGCGCAATATACGGTACGATCCGCACCATGATCCAGCCCCGACCCGATCCCCTTCGTGAGTCGCTTGTCGCGTCCGCCGGGCCGTTCGTCGTCAAGGTCGGAACGCGGGTGCTCACCGGCCCGGATGGCCTGCTCGATGCCGCCCGCATCGAGTCGCTGGGAAGGCAGCTCGACGGGCTTCTGACGGCCGGTCGCCAGGTGGTGCTCGTCAGCTCCGGGGCCGTGGGCGCCGGTATGGGCCGCATGGGGCTCACCCGTCGCCCCCAGGAGCTCGCCCATCTCCAGGCCGTGGCCGCCATCGGCCAAAGCTGCCTGATCGAGGCCTACGAACGGGCCCTGCGGGCCCGCGGCCGCCATGTCGCCCAGGTGCTCCTCGTGGCCGACGATCTCAAGGATCGGGCTCGCTACCTCAACATCCGCAACACCCTCCGCGCCCTGCTCGACTACGGCGCCATCCCCATCATCAACGAGAACGACACGGTGAGCGTCGAGGAATTGCGGACCAGTTTCGGCGACAACGACCGGCTCGCGGCCCTCGTCGCGACGCTTCTCGGCGCCCCGCTGCTGGTGCTCCTTTCCGATGTGACCGGCCTCTACGACCGCCATCCCGAGGAACCGGGCGCGACGTGCCTGGCGACGGTGGACCGGATCGACGGCGCGATCGAGTCGCTGGCTCGCGACCGGGCCGGCGGACTCTCCAAAGGGGGCATGGCGAGCAAGATCGCCGCCGCCCGGATCGTCACCGAGGCCGGGGGCCACTGCATCATCGCCAGTGGCCGTGACGACACGGTGCTCGACCGCATCGGCCGCGGTGAGAGCGTGGGCACCCTCTTTCCGGGCCGCGCCGCCGCCATGCCCGCCTGGAAGCGGTGGCTGGGCTGGTCGGCTGACGTCCGGGGCACCGTGACGGTCGATAGCGGCGCCCAGGAGGCGATCGTGGCCACGGGCCGCAGCCTCCTGGCCGCCGGCATCCGGGCCGTCGATGGCGTGTTCCTGACCGGCGACCCCGTGGCCTTGGCCGACGAGTCCGGCAGCGTGTTCGCCCGCGGACTGGTCAACTACTCGGCCGACGATCTCCGGCGGATTGCCGGCCTGAAGACCGACCGCATTGCCGCCGTTCTGGGATACTGTCCCTACGACGAGGTCGTCCATCGCGACAACCTCGCCGTCGTCCGCCGGGATGGCCGGTAGGAATCCTTCCTTCGATGGTCGCCGAGCTGTTCATCGTCGTCGCGCTGATTCTCGCCAACGGCTTTTTCTCCGGAGCCGAGATGGCGATCGTCGCCAGCCGCCGGGGCCGGCTGCGGCAACTGGCAGACTCCGGCGACGCGGCGGCCAAAACCGCCCTGGAGCTGGCGTCGAGCCCCGACAAGTTTCTGCCCACCGTGCAGGTGGGCATCACCCTGGTGGGCACGCTGGCGGCCGCCTACGGCGGCGACCAGATCGTCGAGCCGCTGTCGCGGTGGCTGGCTGCCCACGCCCCGCCGCCGATCGCCGGCGCAGCCGCGCCGATCGCCCTCACGATCTTCGTCGCCCTGCTCTCGTTCTTCACGCTGCTCTTCGGCGAATTGGTGCCCAAGCGACTGGCCCTGCGCAATGCGGAGGCTTTCGCCCGCGTGGTGGCGCCGACGATGCAACTGGTCGCCCGGCTGGCCAAACCCCTGGTCTGGGGTCTCAGCAACGCCACCTCGACGGTGCTCTTCCTCCTCGGAGCAGGGCGGCAGGAGGGGCCCAGCGTTTCGGTGGATGACATCGAACACTTGCTCGAGACCGGCCGCGCCGAAGGGGTGCTGGAGCCGGTGGAACAGGCCGTGGCGATCGAGGCCCTGCGGCTCGGAGAACGCACCGTCCGCGACATCATGCGACCGCGGATCGACCTCGATGCCCTCGACGTCGAGACGCCCCCGGGCGAGATCATCGGCGCCATCGCCATGGCCGGCTACTCGCGGCTTCCCGTCTACGAGGGCTCGCTCGACCACATCCTCGGCTACGTCTTCCTCAAGGATGTCCTGCGGCATACCTGGATGGGGTGGCCGATCGAACTCCGCAAGATGATGCACCGCGCCCTCTTCGTGCCGGAGACGATGCCGCTCGACCGGCTCTTGGAGCTTTTTCAGAAGGAAAAGAACCAGATGGCGATCGTGCTCGACGAGTACGGCGGCACGGAGGGAATCGTCACGCTCGAGGACGTGCTCGAGGAACTCGTCGGGGAAATCCACGACGAGCACCGCGCCACCCGCGACACGGCCTTCGTGCGTCGGGACGACGGATCGTGGCTGGTCGATGGCGGGGCCGGCATCGAGGATCTCGTCGAGCACCTTGAGATCAAGGTCGACAACGGCCCCCGCGACTACTCGACCGTGTCGGGGCTGGTGCTCGCGCGGCTCGAGCGGATCCCGGCGACGGGAGACATCACGCAATGGCAGGGGCTCTCGATCGAGGTCGTCGACATGGACGGCCGACGCATCGACAAGGTCCTCGTCCGCAAGCTCTAG
>CAZONY010000055.1:0-11210 GCA_964581215.1 uncultured Chitinophagaceae bacterium
GGGAACCCACGCAGCACGATGAAGCCGCCGATGCCGATCGCGGTGACGGCGGCTGCTACGAGGGCGGCCCACGCGGCGCGGCGGCCTCGGCTTCGCGTGGGCGGAGCCGAGGGGGCGCCTGTCGCCCCGCGCAGTGCGCGGATGAACTCCACGCACGATGGCCAGCGGCGGGCCGGATCGACTTCCAAGGCCCGGGCGAGGACGGCACTCTCCGCGGACGGGAGCCCCGTGAGGTCGAGTCTGCCCTCGAGTTTCGCCTTGAGGATCGTCAGCGGCGCCAGTTCCTTGTAGGGAAGTCGGCCGGTCCGCAATTCCAGATAGGACATCGCCAGCGAATACTGGTCGGTGGCGGGGGAGGGGTCGTGGCTGCCGCTGACCATCTCGGGCGCCGCATAGGCCAGGCTCGCCATCGTGTTCGACGTCGCCCGCACCTCCCCCTGGGCCCGCGCCAACCCGAAGTCGCAGACCTGCACGGCATCGCCCACGAGCAAGATATTCTGGGGCTTGATGTCGCAGTGCTGCACGGCTGTGGAGTTTTCGCCGCGTCGCCGTGCGCCGGAGTTGAAGTGATCGAGCGCGAGCGCGGCCTGGTGCATCCACTCCACGAGCTGATCGACCGGAAGCGACTGCTGCCCCTGTCGCATCCGCTCCTGCAGGCGGTCGTAGAGCGTGTGATCGCCGAGCCCCATCGCGACCACGAGTTCGAGAGAATCCAGGGCGCTCGGTGCCGCATCCGCATCGACGGTCGCCGCGAGGGCTTGGTCGGTCCGCCAGTGCGATCCCCGCGAGGCCAGCAGCCGTCGCTCGGCATCGACGAGTTCCGCTTCATCGAGCACCCGGCCGTCGCCCGACTTCAGCCAGACGCCGAAGATGGGCACGATGTGGGCGTGACGGATGTTCTTGATCGTCTGCAGCGCCCGATACTCGCGGCCCCCCTGCGCCCGTCCGAGATTGGCGAGGATCTTGATCGCCACGCCCATGCCGCCGGGCGCCGTCGCCCGCCAGACCTCGCCGAACCCTCCGGAGCCGAGCCGTTTTTCGAGGCGGTAGCCGGGCAGGATCAGCTCGCCCGGATGATAGGGATACGTCGGGACCCGCGCCGCAGGGGGGAGGGCCGATGCCGGCAACGCCGCCGTGGCATCGACATCGAATGCCTTCGTTTCTCCGTCGTGGCGGCTCTCCTCGCCTGGAGTCATGTCAGCGTCTCGTCAGCGGCATGGTCACGTATGGCACCAGACCGTCCGGAGAGACGGTGGCGTGCTGCGCCGACCGGCCGGCGGCCGTGAGCGCGGGCACCCCGACGAGCACGTGCTCGACGACCTCATCGACGCTGACGATTCCGTCCCCCGTGCCGCGGGCGCCCCGGGTGTCCGCGGCGCCCGCGAGCGCCTCGAGCAGCACCTTCGTGAAGGCGCCGTGCCCCCAGGCATCCGACTCCTGGCTCGGCTCGTCGTCGGCGGAGGCCGAAAGCACGAGGATCATGTTCTCCTGAAACTCCCGAACGGCGGCCGCTCTCCGCGCGGGGGCCAGGGCCCCGGCATGGCAGGTATCGACCAGGGCAAGCTTCCGGCAGGGCAGCGCCGCCAGGGGGGCGAAATCCTGCCATCCGATCGATGATTCCGCGAGGGGCGCGACCTCGCCCCCCACCGTCTCGAACGTCGCGTCGTGGCAGAGGTAGGCGTAGCCGCGGCCGCGCACCGTATCGTTCATGCCGTGACCGGCGAGGAAGACCACCACCACGTCGTCGGGCGTCACGTCGGCCGCGATCGTCTCGGCCATCCGGGCGAGACGGCTCCGCCACGCCTCGCGGGTCACCTCCGCATCGCGAAGGAGCGCGTCTGCCGAGAGCCCGCCGAAGGGCGCGGCACGGGATGCCAGGCTGTCGCGGAGAGCCGTGGCGTCTGCGGCGGCGAAGACGAGATCGGAGAGGCCATCGGCCGCAAAGCGATCGGCGTGGCGGTAGTGGTCGATGCCGGCGGCGAGGAGGTGGAGCCGCGGCGGACGGCGGCCCGATCCGGCCTCGCGGCGGGATACCGTGATTTCGCCCACGGCGGTCGATCCCGCCCGGGTACCGGCGAACACCTGGATGAGTTGCTGCGACTCGGAGGGAAGATCGAGATCCCACTCGTAGGTTTGCGCCGTGCCACCGTCCTCGAGAGGCCGTTCGCCGACGACCGCTCCCGGCCTGCGGGCCACGACGCCGCTGGCGTAGGCCCGGATGTCGGCGAGTTCGGCGCCCTGGGGCACCTCGATCGTCGCCCGCACGCGCAGGGAAACACCATCGGCCGATTGGAAGGCCTCCGGCGAGACGATCCGCACCTCGGGGGCGGCGGCGATCATTCGCGGCAGGATGCGGGCCGAGGAGTCGGGCGCATCGCGGCCCGCGCGACGGAGGGCGCCGGTGAGACTCCCCTCGGCGAGCAGTCGCGACATCACGTCGGGCCGCTCCAGCCGGCGGCGAAAGTGTCGCGCCGAATGGAACCGCGGCAGTCGCTCGAGTCCGCGGTTGACCAGCCAGCCGAAGAGGGAATCGCCGTTCGCGCTCGCCGCATAGTAGCCCCGCGGCGACCAGAACGCCCACTCGCGATTGTCGGCGAGGTGGAACGCGGCGACGTTCTCCCATGCGGGCTGGCGGTTGAATGGCTCGGCCACCTCGCCGTCGCGGTTCACGACGAACGCCCACTGCGATTCCCACGGGCAGGCCGCGAGCGCCGCGACGACCGCCTTCCCGTCCGTGGCCTCGAGCGGAGGAGCGCCCGCGGTCGCGGCCGGCGCCGAGACCTTCGCCAGCACGTCTCCCACGGCCACGTCGCGGCCCGCCAGGGGGCCGGCCTCGTCCGCCCGGATCACGACGGCCCGGCCGTTTTCCACGGCCAGCCCGACGCCGAACCGCTCGAAGAGCGGGTCACCGCCGGGGATCGGCAGCGGCCAGAGCATGACGATGCCATCGCGGCCGCCGCTGGCCAGCCACCGTCCGTCTCCGGAGATGCCGATCGCGGTCACGCCATCCTCGTGGCCGCGGTACCGTCGCACGAGCGGCAGAGAAGCGTCGGGGCGTGCTTCCGCGCTGCCGAGGGAGTAGACGAAGATGCCGCGGTCGGTGCCCACCGCGACCGCCCATGGTTCGGCTCCGCCGGCAGCCTGGAGCCACGCGACGCAGTGGTCGGCCGGTCCCATCCGGCCCTGCCAGGCACGGTCGAGGTCGATGGTGCCGGAAGGCTTGCCGGCGCGAGACACCTGCCACGACTCGACGCCAGGACGTGCGACCGATGCGCGGTCGAGCGACCACGCGCCGCGTGGGCCGCCGGCAGGGGCGATGCGATCGGCCGCCGGAGGCGCGGCCAGCGCGAGCGATTCGACGTCGAAGGCGATGTCGAAGGGCAGAGCCGCATCTCGTGGATGGCCTGCGCCATCCGGCGGATTCTCCCAGGCCACCGCGATCCGGCGGGGCGGAGCGGCCTGCTGCTCACCGGCCTCGAAGGCAACCCGGCCCACCGGCCGGCCCACGCCTCCAAGACGGATGCCGGCCTGACGCTCGGCCGCGAGGTCTGCCATCGGCTCGACGAACACTTCGTGCCTCCAGCCACCCGTCCAGGCGGCGAGCCGGCCGTCGTCGCTCACGGCGACCGCGCGGACGGCGGCGGGCGCCTCGCGGGTGGCCAGTCGCCGGGCACCTTCCACGCGCCAGGCTTCGAACCGCGGCGCCGGGGTTCCCGCGGCGCCGGCGGCCAGGCCGAGCACGACGGTGGCGCCATCGGGGGAGACGGCGATCGACTCGGCCGCCGTATCGACGCGCAATTCCTGTGGAGCTGCCGCCTCGGCGGAGAGGTCGTACACGAAAACGCGGCCGGCCAGGTCGGCCGACGCGAGGAACCTACCGTCCGGCGACGCATCCATCGCCATCACGACGCCGCGGTGGTCGGCGGGCAGCTCGGTTCGTCGCTGCGGAGCCGCTGGATCGACGAGTTGGACCCGCCATATCTCCGTCGCGGCCCCTTCCGGCGAGACGAGCACCGGCAGGGCGACCCGCCCTCCGGTCACGGCGGCGAGCGGCCGCATGCGCGGCCGGGCCTGTGCGGCGGCCGTCCGTTTCGCCCCGTATCGCGTTTCCTCCCGGGAGGCGAGTTCGACGGGCTTCCAAGAGTCGTCCCGTTGCCAGGCGAACGCCTGGCCGTCGAAATCCTGCGAGAAGAGCCAGGAGCCGTCGGGGGAGCAGTCCAGGGCGAGAACGCTGTTGCGGTGGCCCGGCCTGTCGCCGCCGCCGAGGATCGCCACGAGGCTGCCGTCCTGCGGGTCAACGAGCACGATCTCGCCCGTGCTTCCCATCGCCCCGCTCCCGGCGATCGCGACGATGGGCCGTTCGCCCGGCGCGATGGCGAGTGCCTGGATCGCTCCACGCGTGCCGCGCGCCACTTGCCAGCGGAGAACCCGTTCACGGGTGCGGCGGCGGCCGATGTCACGGGTGCGCGGGCCGGCCGCGTCGGCCGGCCGCACGACCGGGTTCCACACCATCGCCACCTTGTCGCGGCCGCCGGAAGCGAGCCGCGAGGAACCGGGGAAGAAGGCGAGCGCCCGCACCTCGGCAGTGTGTCCGGGCAGATCGAGGCGGAGGACGGGTTCCGCCGTTTCGCGGACGACGTCGGCTCGGAGCCCCCCCCAGCCCGCCATGACGGCGAGCATCGTGCCGATCGTTCGAAGTCTTGCCGTCGCTCGCCTCGGCGGATGGCCGTCGTGCATGCCGGCTGTGTGCGTCGTCACTTCAGTACCGTCGTTACTTCAGTAGCGTCGTCACTTCCTGCCCGCTGATCCCGCCTCGCTGCGCGACCGGAGCGGAATATCGAGCACCAATTCGGGCCCGTCGCCGTCGCCGGCAGTAACCGCGATTCCGTAGGTCGATGTCTCGCCGTCGAGCGGCGGCTCCACGTGCGACAGGGTCGTGCCGGCGGGGATGCCGCCGTCGAGCCGCTCGACGACTTTGCGGACGGGGCCCCGGGTGCGGGTCGCCGCCCCGGACTTCTCGCGGAGTTGATCGAGCGCGGCGTCGGCCTTGGTGCGTGCTTCGGCGGCGGGCTCGCTGCGGAGCCCCCCGGCCTGCCCCTTGAACACCGCGGCGGCGAGCATGCGGATGTCGTCGGAGGGCTCCGGCAGTGCCACGACGACGAGCTTCTCCTCGCCGGCGGGGGGCTCGAATGTAAAGAAGCCTCCGTCGTCGGGCAGCGAGATTTCCCTCCCCGCCTTCACGAGGTGCGGCGGCTCGTCGGCCGATGGCATCAGGCAGGTCCGCTCGCCCTGCGGGCCCTCGTTGAACACGTAGACATACAGGTCGTCCTGCGGGCGGATGCGGACAAGGAAAGAGTTGCCGACCTCGAACGTGTGTTCCGCCGGATCCACGGCCCGTTCGTTGCCGCTTTCGTCCACGAGCACCACGGTGTATTCCAGGGCGATCGACCGGAAGTTCCCCGGCAGTTTCTTGCGGACGATGTTCCGCGCACGGGTTTCTGTTTCCCGCTCCGCCACGGTGGCCCCGGCCTCCTCATCGGACGATGCCGCCGGCGGCGCAGGGGGCTGGGCGCGGCCGCAGCCGGCGAGCACCAACCCGGAAAGACACGTCATCGCCACGGCTGCCGATCGAAACGTCTCCATCACCCCAGCTCCTTTCCCGACCGTCGACTTGGTCTGCCGGCCGACCGCGTTCTTGTCGCGTTCTTGACGGATCATCCCGGAGCGCATGAGCATACCATGGGCGTCCGTTTCGGTTCGCGGCGGCCCGCCCCGGAGCACCATGGATGGAATACCAGATCACGTTTTCGCTGCGACAGGATGGCGGTGGCTCCGCGGAATCGGCGCAGGTGACGGTTCCGGAGGGGATGCCGGTCGAGATCGGCCGCATCGATGCCGCCGCCCTGGGCCGTGAGCGGGTGCTGGTTCCGGCGCAGCTGCCGGGCTGCCTGCGGCTGCCCATCGCGCCGTCCGAGATGAAGGGCGTGTCGCGCCGCCAGTTGCGGATCGAGGTGCTGTCCGCCGACACGATTCGGGTCACGAACCTCAGCGGCTCGATCGGCGTGACATGTTCCGGACACCCCGGGATCGGGCCGGGCAGCTCCCGCGAACTCGCGCTCCCGGCCCACCTGCACGTCGCGACCGTCGCCGTGTCGCTCGCGATGGCCGGTGACGCCGGGGAGGATGGCGAGGCCGACGTGTTTCAGCCACTCGAAAGTCCGGTGGAGAAGGGAGACAGCGTCTCGATCTTTCAGAAGCAGGCGTTGTCATCGCTGCTCGCGACCATGTCGCCGGCCGCCGTCGACTCCCTGGTGTCGTGGTGGCGCAACGTGATCGCCGTGCTGCAGAGTGCCTCCAACTCCGATGATTTCTTCCAGAAGGCGGCCCAGGCGGTCGTGCGGCTGGTGGGCCTCGACGTGGGGGCGGTATTCCTCTTCGAGAACGGTGGCTGGCGGCCCGCCGCGATCGAGACGAACGGCCCGCGGACGGCACGGCCGAGCACCACCGTGCTCCGCAGGGTCCTCGAGGAGAAACGGACGTTCTACAGCCGCGTCGATCCCGAGGCGGGCGTGTTCACGAGCATCGCGTCGATCGATGCCTACGCTGCCGCGCCGATCCTCGATCGCCATGGCGCCGTGATCGGTGCGATCTACGGGCATCGGTCCCGGGCGCTCGCCGACTCGTCCTCGGCCGAGATCACCTACCTCGAGGCGCTCCTCGTGCAAACGCTTGCCAGTGGCGTCGCCGCCGGGTTGGCCCGCCTGGCCCAGGAAAAGGCGTCGCTCGCCAGAAAAGTGCAGTTCGAGCAGTTTTTCTCCCCCGAGCTTGCCGCCCAACTCGATGCCCAGCCCGACCTGCTGACAGGCCGCGACGCCCACGTGACCGTGATGTTTTGCGACATCCGCGGCTTCAGCAGCGTGAGCGAGCGTCTCGGCCCCGCGCAGACCATGGACTGGATCGGCGGGGTGCTGAGCACGCTCTCGGACGAGGTCGCTGCCACCGGGGGCGTGCTCGTCGACTACATCGGCGACGAGATGATGGCCATGTGGGGCGCCCCGTCACCGCAGCCGGATCATGCAGCGCTGGCCTGCCGTGCGGCCCGGCTGATACTCGATCGCGTGACGGAGATCGACGCGCGATGGCAGCAGGTGATCGGGTCGCCGACCCGCTTCGGCATCGGCATCAACTCGGCGCCTGCCCGGGTGGGTAACACCGGCAGCACACGCAAGTTCAAGTACGGTCCGCTCGGCACCGGCGTGAACCTCGCCAGCCGCGTCCAGGGGGCGACGAAGTACCTCAAGGTGCCGGCGATCGTGACGGGATCCACCCGTCGCCTTCTCGACGACTCGTTCCTGACGCGGCGGCTGTGCCGAGTGCGGGTCGTCAACATCGTCGAACCCGTCGACTTGTTCGAGCTCGACTGCGGCGCCGAGCCGAGCGCGCGGGAGCGGTTCGCCCACTATGAGGAGGCCTTGGCCGCCTTCGATGCGGGCGGGTTCTCGGCAGCCACGAAGATCCTCGGCAACCTGCTCTCCGCCTGGCCCGGCGACGGACCGTCGCTCGTGCTCCTGTCGCGGGCGGTCGATTGCATGATCCGCGAGCCGAAGGATTTTTCTGCGGTGTGGGAGCTGCCGGGAAAGTGACGTCACCGGGTGCAGGGAGCAACCTGCGCCTCCCTGGGCGTCGATCTCAGGGGCGGTGCACGACCCGCGGGCCGTCGCTGCGGTAGGAGCCGGTCCCTCCCTGGGCGCGACGGCCGTGCCACCAGCCGAGCTCGACGTGCTTGGGGATCACGAGGCCGGCGTAGTCGGTGCCCCACACGCCCTCGTGAGGCAGGCGATGTTCGGCGTGACGGCTTTTTTGCCGGGCGCCGCCGCCGACGTAGTAGCCGATCTCGTGGGGCGATTCGGTCGGCTTCGCCAGCGGGGAGATGCACTGCGGATCACCGGCCCGGTGGAATTGGTTGCCCTGAAAGTGCTTTCGCTGCGTCGCCGGCCGTCCCATCCAGGGCGTGAAGTCGTGGCCGGCGGCCGGTGTCGCGGATGCGAGGGCGAGCAGGCACGCGAGCAACCGCCAGCGGCGGCGGCCCGTACCCGCCCCGGCCGTCGGCGTTCCCGAAGCCATCACTGCCTCCTCCGACGACGACGGCCTGCATCCGTAGTGGACGCAAGGTGCCCGAACCGCCTTTCTCGAGATCGCCCACTCGGCTGTTTCGCCTTCAGCCTCCCCATTTTCTACGCGGTCACCAGCCACCCCGGCACAACCTGCGCAACCGGAACAGCCGATACTTTCAGAAATCTTCAGTGCCTCTTGACCGCGAGACGCGACCCGTGCCCCGCACGACCGCCACATCTCGAGCCATCGGAGAGCGTCCGCGCCGGGCGGTTCGTTCCGGCCTCGGCGCGCTCCGCGCCTGCCTGATCGCGTTCGGTCTGGCGGGCTGCCCGCCACCCTGCGCTGTCGCCGATCCCGCGGCTTGGAACCTGGCCCCGTTGGACCGCCTGGCGAACGCGGGCGCGGAGGAGATCGCCCTTCCGTTGCCGAGCCCGGGCTCGCTGCCGCCGGACTTCACGCTCCTGGTGCCGCCGTTGGAAATCGGCCCCACGGTGCTCGGGGACCCCGCCGCCAACGCCTACGATCTCGCCGGCGAACGGCCGGTCATCGATCCGCTGGTCCGCTTCGGCACATACCCGCCGGCCGGTTTCACGGGATCCTCGAGCGTGCTGCCGAGCGAGGGCCAGGAGACGAGCCACTTCGTGCCGATGGAGGATCGGTGGCGGATCGGCCTGCCGCCCTGGGATCGCTACGGCCGCGGCCATCCGCGGCTCGACGACTATCCCTTCGCGCCGGGCAACATCTGGAACCCGTATACGCAAAATCTCCTCAAGGAAGACTACCCCATCATCGGGCAGCACACCTTCTTCGATCTGCGGGCCAGCAGTCGAACGATCTGCAACTGGCGGCAGGTGCCGACGCCCGACACCCCATTCGAGTCGACCCCCACTCCCGGCCAGGAGGATTTCTTCGGCAATCCCAACGGCTTCCTCTTCCTGCAGTACTACCAACTCTCCTTTGAACTCAACCACGGCGACAAGACGTTCAAGCCCAACGACTGGCGGATCAAGATCGCGCCGGTCATCAACCAGAACTACCTCGAGGTCTATGAATTCGGCGTCGTCCGGCCCGACGTCGATGATGGCCGTCGGCGCTATCGGGGCTTCGCCACGATCGAAGAATGGTTTCTCGAGGTCAAACTCGCCGACCTGAGCCCGCTCTACGACTTCATGTCGGTCCGCGGCGGGTCGCAGCCGTTCACGAGTGACTTCCGCGGCTTCATCTTCAGCGACCTGAACCGGGCGATCCGCCTCTTCGGCACCCGGTTCGCGAACCGCGACCAGTTCAATCTCATCGTGTTCGATCAGCGGGAGAAAGACACCAACAGCTTCCTCAACTCATTTGACGACCGCGGCCAGGAGATCCTCATCGCCAACTACTACCGCCAGGACTTCATCTGGCCGGGGCATACGGCGCAGCTGAGCTTCCACTACGACCACGACCAGAAGAGCCTGCACTACGACGGAAACGGATTTCTCGTCCGGCCCGACCCGGTCGGTCTGGCCACGCCGCACGAGGTCAATGCCTGCTACGCCGGCGTCGCCACCGACGGCCACATCAACGAGCTCAACGTCACCAGCGCGTTTTACTACGCGTTCGGCCATGACACGCTCAATCCGCAGGCCCTGCGGCCGATCGACATCGGCGCCACGATGGCGGCGCTCGAGCTCTCCTATTCGCCCGACTGGATCCGCTTCCGCGGATCGGTCTTCTTCGCGTCGGGCGACAACGATATCAACGACGGCCGGGGGGGCGGCTTCGACGGCATCATCGACAACACGCAGTTCGCGGGGGGCGAGTTCAGCTTCTGGGTGCGCCAGCAAATCAAGCTGCTGGGCACGAACCTCAAGAACCTCCTTTCGATCTACCCCGACCTGCGGGCGACGAACAAGTGGCAGTCGCAGGCCAACTTCGTCAATCCGGGGCTGCAGCTCTACAACGTGGGCATGGATTTCGAGGTCACGCAGCGCACGCGTTTCGTGACCAACTGCAACTTTCTGTTCTTCGACACCACGGAGGTGCTCGAGTCATTCGTCTTCCAGCAGCCGATCGGCAAGTCGATCGGGACCGACCTGAGCCTCGGCGTGGAGTCGCGTCCGCTGCTCAACAACAACTGGGTCTTCCGCGCCGGCGTGTCGGGGCTGGTCGTGGGCGAAGGGTTCCAGAATCTCTACGGCTACCTCGGTCAAGACCTGCCGGACCTCTTCGGCGCCTTCACCGACCTCGAGATCGCCTACTGATACCCGTCGGCGGCGACGTGGCTCGCGGGCTCGGGTACGAACCCTGCATGCCGGCGAGGCGCAGGGGTCGGCGAAAGTCGAGGAGCATTGGGCGTATCCTCGCCCGCGACGCGGCTTTTGCCGCCCCGGAGCCGGTGCGCGACCACAGCGGGAGCGATCGAGCGTGAGGAAAGTCAACTCGCCCAGCCGGCTTCGAACCAAACCAGCGTCAGGACGCGCCGGCTTCGGCGTTGCGCGAGAATTTGATGTACGGGAGCCGGATGCCACGGACGAAGAACTGGTCGGCGCGGATGGCTTTCGCCGGTGCGTATCCAGCGATGCCGTAGAACGTCACCACGTCGTCCTGATCGACGCCGTCGCCGCTGACGCCGAAGCCGCCCGCGAGGGTCACCCCGACGTAGGCGGCGCTCGAGCCGGGGAAAAAGACGACGCCGTTCTGGTTCGCGGCGGGCGTTGGCGCGAGGAAGTTGCTCCCCGTCACGAACGAATCGCGGCCGAGAACCGTGACTCCCAGTGCGGCGGCTGGGAGCGGTGCGCCCACGTTGAGCCCGGTCCGCTTGTCGATGCCGGGCGTGTTGAGGATCGAGAAGGGCCCCGGATCGGCCGTCGCCGAGCCCGACGGGTACTTCGGCACGGCCAGATACCGGAATGTGCGGTTGGTGAAGGCCGTGCCCACCGGCACGCTGCCCACGCGATCGGCGGGCTGCAAGGCGGCCGAGGCGTAATAGGCCGTGTTCCGCGACTTGGCGATGGCCACGTCGATCGAGAAGGCCGTCGCGTCGGGCATCCGGTAGACGCCAAGCAGGCTGCCATCGGTGTCGGCGACCGCGAACACCATCTTCGTGGCGGTCGGCT
>CAZONY010000056.1:0-9068 GCA_964581215.1 uncultured Chitinophagaceae bacterium
TCGTGAACGGAGCGATGCCAGCCTGGCCGTCATCAGCGACGTGGCCGCGGCGGACGTCCTCTGGGGCGTGGCCGCGGCCGGCCGGTTCCGTTGGGAGGCGGCCGATCCCGGGGCTGCGCAGGGCGTGCTCCTGCGCCGTTCCGCCGGTGGCGGTGTCGGCAGCGTCTTCATCGCCGGCCATCCCGCAGAGACGCGTCGCCTGGCGGCGAGCCGCAGAGCCGATCGGGCGCAGGTCGAGTGCTGGCTCTTTTCGGCGGCGGCCGAGAAGGGGGTGCTGTTTCGCAGCCGCGTGCTGGCTGCGGTCGGGCCGACGGCCAACGACGTGAACTGGGCGGAGAGGCTCTGGAATGAGTTCGCCGCCGCCCCGCCGATGCTCACGGCCTGACACTCACGGACTGAAAAAACCCGCGGCAAATTGGCGTGGCGAGAACCGGGCAGCCGGCGGTACAGTGCCCCCATCTTGCCTGTGTTCCCGGCCACGGATCGGCTCGGACATCGTCGTGCGACGCATGCCCCGTGCCTCTCCGTCGGCGCCGTTCGATCAGGAGGCCCTGGCATCATGGCCGACATCGTCTTTGCCTTCGACCCGGCGATCGACCGCCCCATCCCGGTGCCCGACGCGGCCCCACCCGCGGTCGCGGCCGCTCTGGCCGCCGCCCCGCTCGAGGCGGTCCGGGCGGCGTTCAACGCCGCCCGCGACGCCGAGGCCACGGCGCTGGTGCTCTTCGGACGGGTGCTCGATCCGCATCGTGCCAGCCCGGCCCAGGCCGCATGGCTGCGGTCGATGATCACCGATCTCGCGGCGGCCGGCTGCCATACGGTGTGGGTCACCGACGAGCCGGATGACTGCCCGGCGATCAGCCAGATGCTCGGCGACCCGCGCGGCCTGCTCTTCTCGACGCCGCTGCAGGCGGTGCGGCTCGATCTTCGCGGCCTGCCGGTGGAGATCGCGTGCGGCAACGGCCCCACGACGGCCGCCTCCGCGCTGGCGAGCGATCCGCTGGTCAGCGGGCACCGCGTCGTCGTGGGCTGGGATCGATCGCTCTGGAATTCCGATCGGTGGGACGAGACCACCGCCGCCGACCCCTTGCGGACACTGGGCGGCTGGCTCCAGCCGGCACACCACTGCGTGTGGGGTTCCCGACGCCCGCGGGCGACCGCGGCCGGCATCCGCCACCTCGCCCCGCTCCAGCCCCGGTCGGCCCACGAGACGACGGCCGGCTCGTGCGACCTGCTCTCCCTGATCGGATTCGACGAACCGGACCGAGCCGGGGAATCGGGCCGCTGGCGGGCCGTGCCCACGCAGCAGGTCGTGTGGCGGACGCTCTCCGTCGCCTCCGCCGCCGGCGGCGACGAGGAACTGGCCACGACGATCTGGTCGGCCCTCGAATCGCTGCCCGGCGACGCCCGATCGCCGTGGCACATCGTGCGCTGCTCGATCGAGTGCGGCACGAGCGTGGCCCGCCGCGTGCGGGTGGCCGAAATCGCCGCCGAGACGCTCGCCCGCGTCCGCGACCTGTTCGACCGCAAGACCAGTCGCACCTGGTGCGAGGAACTGTGTGCCGCCCCGGGCGAGTCGCTGGAGCCGCTGGGGCACGCCCGTTCCGGCGGCCGGCCCGGCAGCACCACGTCGTTCTCATCCGCCCTGGCCGACATCGTGACCGACATCGAACGGCAGACCGCGGCCGGCGGACGCGCGGATGCCTTGGCGATGCCCGCCGATCTGGCCCGCGAGGCGGGCTGGCTGGCGCTGGAGCTGATCGAGTCCGCCTGACGCCCCCCTGGGCCCGAGACACGGGAAGAGAGGATCGCATGTTCATCGAACGGATCGACATCGAACGGTTCGGGTCCCTGCACCACGTCACGATCGATGGGCTCGGCCCGGGCGTGCAGGTGCTCCACGGCAGCAACGAGACCGGCAAGACGTCGCTCCTGGAGTTCGTGCGCGCCGTGTTCTTCGGCTTCGAGGGGCTCTTCCGCCGCGGCGTGCTCGATCCCCGCGAGCCGTGTGCCGGCCGACTCGTCGTCGCGAGCGGCCCGGAGGGCCGCCGGATCGCCATCGAACGTCGGCACGAGGGACCGGACATCGCCGCGCTCACGCAGGCCAGTTATGAGGACGACGTCGTCGGTCTCGGTGGCGACACCGGCGACCGTGTGGAGATCACCGACCTCGA
This sequence comes from uncultured Chitinophagaceae bacterium, assembly GCA_964581215.1. Lineage (GTDB taxonomy): Bacteria > Planctomycetota > Planctomycetia > Pirellulales > UBA1268 > CACORA01. Next base: position 2,175 of record CAZONY010000056.1, read on the forward strand.
TCCCCGCCCCGAGAACCGCGGCCGCATCTACCTGCAGGATCTGGTGGGCGAGATCGACGAGACGGCCTTCACGAACGTGATGGCTTTCGGCCTCGACGAACTGCACGAACTGCGGACGCTCGACCCGGAGGGCTGCGGCAGCCGGCTTTACGAGCTCGCCGCCGGTCTCGACCGTTCGAAGGTGGCCCGCGTCCTCCGGCACCTCCGCGAGGCCCTCGACCGGCTCGACTCGGCCGATCCGTCCGTGTCGCCGATCGAATCGCTGCGGCAGCGACGGGCCGACGTTATGCAGCGGCTGGCGGCGATGAAGGCGCCGGCCGTGACGGCCGGCGGGCTTGTGGCGGAGCAGGCCCGGATCGACGCCGAGATCGCCGGGCTCGAGGCGGCGATCCGCCGGGCGGAGGAGGCCGAGGAGGTCATCCGCCGCGTGATCCCGCTGGAGCAGCTGCATCGCGACATGCTCGCCGCCGCGGAACGGCTCGCCACCCTCGAGGGCACGGCGCTGGTCCATCCCGACCGGGATGCCTGGAAGCGGGCGGTGAAGCGTCGCGACCGCATCCTCGGGGAAGCCAACCGCCGCAAGCGGATCCGCTCGCGGCGGGCGCGGGATCTGGCAGCCGTCCCGGCCGAATCGGCCGTCTGGCAGCGGCGATCGGCCGTCGCGGCGCTCGTCGAGGAGGAACCGCGGATCGAACGGCTCGTGGCGGAGGCCTCCCGCGTGGAGTCGCACGCCCGGCTGGCGGCGCGGCGGTTCGGCGAGCAGATCGGCATGGCCGGCCTGGCACGGCTCGTGGCCGTCGATCGTGCGGTCGATGCCGCCGGCGCGGCCTCGGCGGAGTCGCTGTTGCCCGAAGGCTTCGCCCTGTCCTTCGCACCGCTCCGGAGCCGGGCCCGCGGGTGCAGCCGCGCCGCGCGGGATGTCGCCGCCGCCAAGCGGGCCGTCGCTGCCGCCAAGGCCGAATTGGAAACCACCCGCGGCACCGTCTCGGGCGCGGGAACGCAACTGGGGGGCCTGACGATCGCCGATGCAATCGAGCAGGCCAGCGGCCGGGCCGCCACGATCCGCAACCGCATCGCGGCCGGCAAGCGGCTGGCCGATCTCGACGACTCGCTCGCGTCCTTGGAACGCGACGTGACGGTTCAGATGGAAGGACAGCTGCTTCCGCTGGGATGGCTCATCCCGCTGGGGGCGCTGTTCATCGTCGGTGCGGGAATGCTGCTCTCCGGCCTGCTGCTGCCGGCGACCGTCACCGGCTCGCTGGCCTACGCGATCGCGGCGCTCGGCCTGGCCGGCACGGGCCTCGCCTCGGTGACCACCTGGTCGCTCGACCGCGCCGCATCGACCCGGCTGGAGGCGGCCCGTCAGCAGTACGAAATGGTGAACGCCCAGCGCGAGGAGGCCGCCGCCCAGGTGGCCCAGCTCGAGTCCCAGATTCCGGGCGACGCGGCCCACGCGCTCGATCGCCGGCTGGCCGCGGCGCAGGCCGAGGTGGAGCGGCTCGAGGCGCTCGCCGGCCGAGAGGGCTCGATGCACGTCCTCGCCGACCGCCTCACGATCGCGCGGCAGGAGCTGAAGCGGGCCTTCGCCGCACGGAAGTCGGCGCGGCTGCGGTGGCAGCGGTCGCTGGAGCAGCGCGGCCTGCCGGCCACGCTCTCGCCCCGCGACGTGCGGATGATCGAGATGCACCGGCAGACGCTGCTCACGCTCGACGACGATCGCCGGCGGCTTTCCGAGGAGGCCCGGCAAAAGCGGGAGGAGCTGGCCGGCTGGTCGCATCGGATCGACCAGGTGTTGGTGGAATGCGAACTCGCTTCCGAGGCGGGGCCGCTCGACGGCCTACGGCTGCTGCGGGAGCGGCTCGAGGACGACGGCCGCGCGATCCGCCGCCGCGCCGAGGCCACCCGGCGACTGGAGCGGGCCCGCACCCGCCATCGCCGCGCGGTGAAGGAAGTGAAGCTGGCCGAGCGACGGATCGGGCAGTTCTATCGCCGCTGGGACGCCGCCACCGAGCAGGAATTTCTCGCCAAGGTCGATCGGCGGCCGCAGCACCGCCAGGCCCGTCGTGAGGCGGAAGCGACCGAGGCTGCGTGGATCGATGCCCGGCGGCGGGTGAAGGAGCCGGTCGACATCGAGCATTGGCTGGCGGACACGGCCACGCTGCCGCTGGAGAAGCGGCTGGCCGATGCCCACGACGCGACCGACCGGCTCCGGGAATCGCTGATCGTGGCGGAAGACCGCCGGTCGGCGGTGGCCAAACGGGTCGATGCCGCCGCCCGCGACCGCTGCACGGAACCCCTGCAGGCCGAACTCGCGGGCATCGAGCGGGAACTCGCCGCCCAATTCGATCGCCGCCGGCTCCTCGAACGGGCCGGGCTGCTGCTCGAGGAGACGCGGGCCGCCGTGGCCCGCGATCATCAGCCGCCGACGCTCCGCGACGCGTCCCACTGGCTGGCCCGCCTCACCGACGGCCGCTACACCCGCATCACGACCACGATCGACGAAGCCCGCCTCGAGGTGCACGAGAGCGACGGCACGATCTGGTCGCCCGACCGGTTGAGCCGGGGCACGCGGGAGCAGGTGTTCCTGGCGCTGCGGCTGGCCTTGGTGCGTGACCTGCAGCGGCACGGCGTCATGCTGCCGGTGGTGATGGACGATGCCCTGGTGAACTTCGACGACGCTCGGGCCCGGTCCGCGGCCCGCGTCCTGCTGGAGTTCGTGGCCGACCAGCCCCGCGAACGGCAGATGCTGGCCCTCACCTGCCACGCCCACGTGGCGACGCTCTTCGCCGCCGCCGGCGCCGCGGTGCGGTCACTGAGCGACGCCTCTCCCCGGTGGCTTCCGGCTCCGACTCCGGCCGTGATTCCGTCCGCCCCCCTCCCCGTCGAGCCGACGCCCGTTGCTCCGTCACCGCCGCCGCAGCATGTGGCGATCGTCGCAGAGACGTCGGGAGACGCGTGGGAAGCAGAGCGGTTCTTCTTCGGAACCGACGCCCCTTCCCCCCAGAACGTCGTCAGCGGGCGGCGAAAGCGGCCGCGTCGCTGACGCGTCTGGTGATGGGAAGGCGTTTGCCGGGGCTCACGTCAGCGGCGTCAGCAAGAGGTCCACGGCGTAGGTCACCGCCTGCAGGTCGGGCGACCGGAGCCGGATCGAATACGTTCCGGCGACCAGATTGAACGTGCCGCTCGTGGATCCACCCTCACCCGGCTCGAGTTCGTATTCGACTTCCACTCCCGCGCCCTGCCGCTCGATTTCGAGGTCGGCATACCGGCCCGAATCGACATTCTGCATGGTCACCGAGAGCGTCGCCGGATTGGCGATCGTGAACGAGTAATAGACCTTATCGGCCTTGCTCGCCGACGAGCCATTCAGCGATGCCGTCCCGGAGTTCCCGTTGGAAAACGTGATGACCGTACCGGTCGGGTCGTCGTCGTCGTCGGGAGAACCACCGTTGTCGTCGTCGCCGTCATCGTCGTCCCCTTCATCCTCGTCGTCCTCGAAGTCGCCGTCATCGTCGTCGTCGTCTTCGTTCTCGTCTTCGTCGTCATTTTCATTGTCGCCGGAGTCGTCGCCGGTGCGGCTCATGTCCTCCAGGCTGTCGTCGTCATCGACGTCATCGTCGTTGCCCCGGCCGCCGTTCAGTTTGTCGTCGCCCAGGTCGCCATCGAGATCGTCGTCGCCGTCGTCGCCGAAGAGCTTGTCATCGTCGTCGCCGCCGTACAGCGAGTCGTTGTTCCTGCCGCCCCGCACCTCGTCACGGCCGGAGCCACCGAGGCACACGTCGTCGCCGTCGTCGCCGAAGACCTTGTCGTCGTCGCCACCGCCATCGATGCTGTCGTTCCCCTTGCCGCCCTTGAGCACGTCTTTGCCCAGGCCGCCGAGGATCGTGTCGTCGCCATCGCCGCCATTGACGGTGTCCTTACCGCTCCCGGCATCCACGGTCACGGCGAGGAAACCACCGGAAACGTTCTTCAGGCCCGAGCCGACGATGACCTTGTCGTTACCGCCGAGCGTGGAGATGACGACCTCGTTGACATTGGCGAAGACTTGGTCCTTCGCCACCCCGGCGACGCCTCGGACCTTGACGCTCCCGTTGACGACGGAGCCATTCTGCTTCACGACGCTCAGCGAGATGACGTCGGCCTTCTCCGTCCCGATGAGTGTCAGCACACCGGTGCCATCGTCGAAGGTCGCGGAAAGCATGCTGCGCCGCTCGAGCGACTCAGCCCCCTCCAGCGTGGGCAGGCGGAGTTTCGGCCGGGCCGAGCGGGGGGCGAACAGGCCAAAAAAGCGGCTGGAGCGGTGCATGGGAAGTCTCCTTTGTGAGAACCACCGAAGGGTAGAGGCCTGACGCGTATCCTTGGGGACACATACGAATCAATACTATCGACGGTTCGCCTTCCCCGGTCAAGAATTTTGCTTGGAGACCGGAGTCCTGGCAGGCTCAACCCTGCGCCATAAAAGCTGAAGCGCACGCCACATACCACCGATTGGGGCAGTGCTCAGCCTGCCGATCCGCGCTCATCCCCGAACGCCGTCAGACCGTCGCCTGGACGTCGCGCAGGTAGCGGGCCCGCATGTTCGCCAGCAGCATGCCCAGGTAGCCGTTGGCGCCCAGCGAGAGAAAGAGCGCGATGAGACTGCCGATGAGCAGCGGCCAGGGCCTGTCGGCCGGCACCACCACGGGATCGACTGCCGCCAGCGGCGCGGAGGCGGCCGCCGGCACGATCCGCGGCTTGTTGGCCGCGTCGAGCACCGCCCGCTGCACCGCCGGCGGCCAGGCGTCGGCCACGTAGATCTTCACCCGGCGCACGTGCCGCGAATCGGCGGGCACGTCGCTGGTGAGGGTGTAGGGGGAAGCGTTGCGGACCAGATCGGGCTCGAGCCGCACGAGGTATTCTCCGCTCCCGTCGTCGGTTGGCACATAGGCCGCTTCGATGCCCGTCATGAGCAGGGCGGCGATCGTGATGAACGTTTCGACCATGAGAACTCCTCCACGGGGCTGGCGAGCCTGTCCGCCGGGCGCGGGGCCCGCCGTCGCCGGACGACTCCGTCAGGATTTCACACTCTGGACGTCGGGCTGTGCAACTGCGGCCGCCGAACCCGGGGCGGCCCCCGCCCCGCCGGCCCGGTCCGCCGCGGAAATCGTGTCGAGTTCGGTCTGCAGCATGGTGAGGGCCGCCTGCAGTATGGCCACGGCGATCGGGCCGACGAAGATCCCGATCGGGCCGAGGGCCGCCACCCCGCCGAGCACGCTCAGCAGGGCCAACAGGGGGTGGAGTTTCGACTGCCCGTGGAGCACGATCGGCTTGATCACGTTGTCGATCGTGGAGACGACGCAGGCGCCCCACAGGGCCAGGCCGAGCGCCGTCCACGTGTCTTTCATGAAGAAGAGCAGGTAGAGGCTGGCCGAGCCCCAGACCGCGGCGGCCCCCACGAAGGGCACGAGCGCGCCGAAGAAGGTCAGCAGCGTGAGCAGAAACACGCCCTTGAGCCCGGCCACGTAGAACCCGAAGCCGGCCAGCATGGCCTGCACGATCGCCGCCAGCAGCGTCGAACTCACCACGGCCCGGCTCACCTCCTCGAACTCCTCGAGCAGCTGCCACTGGTAGCGACGGTCGAGGGGCACCAGCCGCATGACCGCATTGAACATCCGCGGGCCGTCAGCGAGAAAGTAGAAGAACGACACGACGAGCACGATCAGCCCGATCACCAGCTTGAGCACCGCCTTCGAAGCACCCGCCGCGATCGGCCCGATCCCGTCTTCGGCCAGCCGCTTCAGCTCCTCGTTGACGCCCTCCGCAGAAAACTGCAGGCCAGTGGCTTCGTTCAGGCTGGCGACGAGTTCCTCGAGCACGGCCGGATCGAGCTTGAGACCGTTGGGGGCCCGGAGCATGGCCACCGCCTCGCCGCCGGCCCGCACCAGCAGCAGGAGGAGCGGCACGAGCACGATGGCCAGCACGAAGAGGGTGGTCAGGGCCGCAGCCACCCAATCGGGACACTGCAGCCTGCGGAGAAGCGTGCGGTGCAGCGGTCCGAAGATCACCACGAGCATCGCCGCGAGCAGCAGCGGCAGGAGAAAAATCGCCATCACCCGGAGCGACAGGAGCCCGAACACGGCCACCAGGCCGAGCAGCACTCCGAGCGATACCAGTCGGGCCATGCCATTTTCTCCGCGAACGCAAGCCGCCGCACCACCGCGGCGCATCGATCCCGGGGCACGCGGTTCGCGCCGGGGGAATCGACCTTTCAAGAGTATCCTCGGCCGGCCGTTTCGGCTCCCCCCCGCGGCCCGCTGGCGTCTTCCGCCAGCAGCGCGTGGCACGCCTGCGGCCAGCAGGGCGGCAGCGGTGCCGACAGCACGATGGGCCCGCCTCCTTCGGGATCCGTGAAGGCGATCTGCCAGGCATGCAGAGCGATCGGCTGCAAGCGACGATCGTCCGTCGCGACGCCCGGCCACTCCGGCCCGCCGTACGCTGCATCCCCCAGGATCGGCATGCCGCGGGAAGCCGCCTGCACCCGCAGCTGATGCATGCGGCCGGTGTGGGGCTCCAGACGCAGCATGACGAGCGGAATCCCATCCACGAGGGCCGGCCGGCCGATCTCGCGGACGACCGTCCGCGCCTCCCGGGCCGTGGCGGTGGCCGCCGCAACGATCCGCGCCCGCGGCTCGTCGGGCACCTTCTCGATCCAGTCGATCCAGCACGCCTCGCGTACGGCGGGGCTCGATGCACCGGCAGGCACGAGGGCCAGATACGTCTTCGTGACCTGTCGCCGCTCGAACTGCCGTGACAGCTGCCGCGCGGCCCGCGGCGTGGACGCAAACAGCATCACGCCCGAAACGGCCCGGTCGAGCCGATGGGGAACGCCCAGATAGCCGCCGGCCGGCAGCCGCG
>CAZONY010000056.1:9168-11173 GCA_964581215.1 uncultured Chitinophagaceae bacterium
CCACGACCGTCGTCATTGCGGACGACCACGAACTCGTCCGCCGCGGCCTGGCCAGCCTGCTCGAAGGCGCCCCGATCCGCATCGTGGCGGAGGTCGAAGACGGCGACGCCGCGGTGAAGGCGGCCCGCAAGCACAAACCCGACGTCGTGCTCCTCGACGTGCGGATGGGCGAAACCGACGGCCTCGACGCGATCCGGCGCATTCGCACGGCGTCGGCCGATACCCAGGTCGTCGTGCTCTCCGCCTTCGACAACCCCACCTACGTCGCCCGGGCGGTGTCGGCCGGCGCCCACGACTACGTGCTCAAGTCGTCGCCTCGATCGGAGATCGTCGATGCCGTGACCGGCGCGGCTGCGGGCCGCGAGCCGGCGCGGTCGAGCCCCCTGAAGCGTGTGGCGGGCGCCATGGCCAACCGGGCGGTGGTTTCCGCTGCCGAAGTGCAACTGACATCGCGCGAGTCCCAGGCGCTGCGGCTGATCGCGATGGGGCTCTCGAACCAGGAGATCGCCGACTCGCTGGAAATCAGCGTCGAGACGGTGAAGGCGCACGTGCAAAACCTGCTCCGCAAGATGTCGCTCAGCGACCGCACCCAGGCGGCGGTGTGGGCGATCCGACACGGCGTGGCCTGACCGGTCGAGGGGTAGCCGCTTGGGGCCGTTTCTGTTCTGATTCGCGGTGGCTTGCAAGGATGCCCCGCGCCGAAAGGATTCTCGATGCCCGCCCCCGCCACCCTGCCTCCCCCGGCCCGCACCGCCCCCGACGAGGCGGGCTGGGTGAGCGACGCCCGGCGTGTGATCCGTGACGCGCCCACCGACTATTTCGCGGTCAAGCCCTGGCGGTACTGGGCCGACTTTCTGGTTTCCCTGGTGCTCGCCTACACCGCGGCCACGATTTTCCTGCTCGCCCCGCTAGGCTCGGCGCCGCAGCTGGTGGCCTTCCCGGTGGCCGTGTTCTGGCTCTATCGACTGGGATCGCTCATCCACGAGGTCTGCCACCTCGGCCATGACGAAATGCGGGTGTTCAAGGTGACGTGGAACCTGCTGGTCGGTGCGATCACGCTGACCCCGTCCCCCTTCTTCACCCGCCATCATCGCGATCACCACAGCGCGCGGATGTACGGCACGCCCGAAGACCCGGAATACGTGGCCAACGTGCTCCAGGCGGGCAGCTGGCGCAGCGGGCTGGTCTACGCCCTGCAGATCATCCTCTTCCCGATCGCGGTGTTCCTGCGTTTCCTTCTCGCCCCGCTCACATTTCTCTCGCCCCGGCTGCGTGAGGCCGTGCTTGAGCGGGCCAGCTCGCTCACGCTCAACGGCCGCTACCGCAGGCGGCTCACGGCCTTCGATCGGCGGGCGATCATGCTGGTGGAGATTCCCTGCTTCATCCGGGCCGTGATGATCCCCACGAGCATCCTCGTCGGCCTCGCCGCTCCCAGCCGCATCTTGCTGCTCTACGCCTTGGCCCTGGCGACCCTCGTGCTCAATCAGCTCCGGCAGCTCGCCGACCATCACTTCACCGGGGATGGCGCGGCGGCGTCGTGGGAGGACCACATTCTCGACTCCTGCAACTTCCCGGGGCGCGATCCGTTCACGTGGCTCTTCTTTCCGTTCTCGATCCGGTACCACGCCCTGCACCATCTCTTCCCGTCGATGCCCTACCACAATCTCAAGCCCGCCCACGAGCATCTCGTCCGCTCGCTGCCGGCGGACTCTCCCTACCTCGGCCTCGATCAGCCCGGATGGTGGAGCGTGGCGCGGAGGACGATGTTCGGACCGGCTCCGGCGACGTGAACCGCCCGGCCCCGGATCGCCCGCGATTCAGGATCGACCGGTCGGCCGGTGCAGCACGAAGCCCTCGATGGCCTCGTATTCGGGAAGTCCGAGCCGATCGTAGAGGCGGGCCGTCGCCCGGTTGCGATCCTCGGCCCGCTGCCAGAACTCCCGCGGATCCGTCGGCCCCGGGAACAGCGCCCGATCCTTCTGGCTTTCGTGCTTGAAGATCGCCA
>CAZONY010000057.1:0-6399 GCA_964581215.1 uncultured Chitinophagaceae bacterium
CCGGGCCTCCCGCGGCGTGGCCAGGAGAAGCGATTCGCCGACCAGGCAGAGGCCGCTCATGGCGAGCATCCACCACCAGGCGTCATGGCCGACGACCCGGGCGCCGCTGAACTCGATCGCGTCGTCAGGGCCGATCCAGCGCAGGCCGTCGACGCCCGGGTGCCGGGCGGCGAAGGATGTGGCGTCGTAGACCGCAGGTTCCGACTCGCGGGCGGGGCCGTTCACCGCCAGCGGCTGCCGCCAGAGCGGCTCCTCGACCGGCCTGCGGCCGAGGTCTTCGGCGTCGCGGGTCGCGCTCACGGTGGGCTTCGTCGCGGTCACCAAATAGATGCCGCGGCGCGAAAGATCGCGGAGCGTCGCCCCGTAGGCATCGCCGCCCACCGCCTCGACCGTGAGCGATTCGACGAGGCCGGTCGGGCTGCCGGTGTCGTCCGGGCGCGTGAGCGTGAGGGTGGCCCGGCGGTCGCCCGCAGCGACGGGGAGCGTGAGGCGGTCGGCCGAGGGGACCGTGTGGGCGGGCAGGGTGTCGGCGAGCATGCCGCGGAGCAGGCGGTCGCACAGGAGCATCGCGTTGGTCTTGGCGAGCGTGTTCCAGGAGCCGGTGAGGCCGCTGGCGAGCCAGGCCACGCTGCCCTGGCCGATGCGGCGGGTGACGAGAAAGGGCGTGCCGTCGTCGAACGCGGCGTGTACCCGCGGCGCCGGCGGGCCGGCCGCGTCGGTGGCGGCCGCGGGCACGTCGGTGACCACGGTCTTGAAGAAGAGCGGACCGCCGTAGAGATCGGCGAGTTCCTCGGCCGGAACGTCGGGCAGCCGGAAGAGCGGGTCGTCGCGCATGCTGTTCCAGGCCAGCCGCCGTGGCTCGAGCCTGCCGCTCTCGTCGGGCAGCCGGCCCGACGCCTCGCCCAGCGGCGCGGGGAGAATGCCGGCGCCGTCGAGCCAGGCGGCCGCCGTCCATGCGGCGGGATCGAAATCGCCGCCGGCCGCGATCACGAGCTGCCCGCCACCTTCGACGAACGAACGCAGGAGCGGCACCGCCGCGCCGGGACTGCGGACGCCCGCCACCACCGCGAGGCCCGCGCCCCGGAGCGTGTCTTCGTCGAGCGAGTCGATGGTGACGTGCCGCACCTGCACGAGCTGCTTCGGCGATGCATCGCGGGTCGTGACCGGGGCGAGCAGCCGCCGCACGCTGCGGGTCTCGCCCAGGCGGCCGCGGCGGGGGTCTTCGTCGCCCGCGCCGTATTGGTCGATGAACACGACCGGCAGCGACGACACCACCGGCACGACGAGGCAGCGGCGGTCGTCCTGGGGAACCGCGTCCGCCGGCAGCGCGACGATCGCGGCGGCCCAGGCGGGGCGATCGGGTTCGGGAGACGCGCCGAACACGTGCGAGAACGTCACCTCCCGCGCCTGCCCCGGCTCGAGGTCGATCGAGTCGGTGGCCACCTCGGCGCCGTCGATCACGAGCGACACCTGCACGTGCCGCCGCGGCTCGCGGCCCTCGTGGCGGATCACGGCCGTGAGCGTGGCGGGGAGCTCGACGTCGGCCACGCCATCGACGACGACGAACGACTCGACCCACGTGTTGTCGGGCTCGGGTGTCGCGACGGCTACCGCCTGCATGTCGAGCGGTGGCCGGCCGGCCTGGCTATCCGTGCCGGCGAGCAGCGATCGCGTGTCGGCCGGCCAGGCGGTGATCTGCTGGTCGCCGATGAACACGATGCGCTTGTCGGCGAGATCGACCACCCGCTCGGAGGCCTGCGAGGCGAGATCGACCGCCTGGGCGACGGTGCCGGCACGATCGATCACGCGGATCGCGTCGATCGCCTCGACCGCGTCTTCCCGCGTGCCGAGCGGATCGAGGCTGTAGCTTCCGGCCGGCCCGCAGAGGGGAATCACGGTCGCGCGACTGCCGGCAGGCAGCTGCTCGAGGGCGTCCTTGGCCCGGTCCCTCGCGTCGTCGAGAAGCGTGCGGCCCCCGAGCCGTTCGCGGCCCATGCTCATGCTGTTGTCGATGACGAGGATCGCATGGATCGGGCCGCGGGGGGCGGTCGCCCCGGCGCCGAGCCGCAAAAACGGACGGGCGACCGCGAGGCCGAACAGGACGACGGCGGCGGTCCGGAGCACGAGGAGCCAGAGGTCGCGAAACCGCAGGAGCGACCGGCTGCGCCGCGCGGCTTCCAGCAGAAACTCCATCGCTCCCCAGTCGATCTCGCGAAACCGCGACCTGTTGAAAAGATGAATGATGATCGGCGCCGCGGCGGCGGCCACGCCGGCGATGGCAAGCGGCAGCGTGCCCGGGGGGAAGGCGATCATCGCCGCGGTCCTCGGGTGGAAGCGGCGGCGCTCGGGACGATCTCCTGATCGGCGAGCCTCCCCTCCTGCAGGATCGGCAGGTAGCGGTTGGGGATCGTGAGCACGAAGACCGCGACGGCGGTGCCGTAGAGGTCGCCCGGCTTGCCGCTCACGTGCGCCCCGGCCGCCCACTTGCCGTCGGCGGCGGGGTTCTTGGGATCGATCACCTGCGCGCCGACGAGGGCGTCGCGCAGGGCGGGGTAGTGCCGCTTCCAGCCGGGGCCGCCGACCTGGTAGAGCGACTGCCCGATGTAGTTGAGCGTGTAGGCGTCGAACGGCATCTGGCCGTTGTGGGCCTGCTGCGGCTTGACGGCCCCGAGCGCGGCGGCGACGGGCTCCATGCTCTTGGGAATCCGCCAGTCGTCATATTGCCCGAATTCCTGCAGGCAGACGACGCCGGCGGCCGCCATCGCCACCGTGGCATTGCCGCCTCCCTTGCCGTAGGTGAACTGGCCGGGGAACTTTTTCAGCTCGGCCTCCGGCATCGTGGGGTTGCCCCCTTTGGGCGTGTAGTGGCCGCGGACGTTCGCGATCGCCTTCTCGATCACCGACGGCGGAATCTCGAAGCCGCTATCGACCGCGCTCCGCAGGGCCTTGGCCTGCATCACGCTCAGGCTGAGGTCGCCATCCTGCGGCACGGCCTGGTAGGCCCAGCCGCCGACCGGCCCCTGCGTGCGGGCGATCAGTTTGAGCGCGCGGTCGAGCGTCTTGCCGACCTTGGCATCGGCCGTCATGCCGTACGCCTGGCCGAGGACGAACGTGGCGAGGCCGTGGTTGTACATGTCGCGCTTGCCGTCGGCGATGTTGAGCAGGCCGCTCGGCTTGGCGTTTTTGACGACGTAGGCGAGGGCGCGCTCGCACGCCTCGCCGTGCACACCGATCCCCGGCATGTGGCCGGCGGAGAGGAAGGCCAGGCCGCCCACGGCCACGAGGCCGAGGTCGTTCGAGCCCCAGTTGCCCTCCGGCCCCTGGTTGGCGGCGAGCCAGCGGAGCCCACGCTCGACGGCCGCCTCGCTCTCGGCCGTGATTTCCCAGTCGCCGTCGGAGTCGGCTGCCGCCGCGATCGCCAGGCACGGCGGCAGGCCGGCGATGGCGGAGGCGGCCGCCGCCGCCGTCAACGCGACGAGACCGAGTCGGCGCCACAGTTGGGGGGGTGAGGAGACCATGCTGTCATTTGTATGACATTCCCGGCCGGTCGGTTACGGTGCATCAGGGCGCGAGTTGCAGCAGGTCGCGGGTGGCTTCGGCGGGGCCGCGGCCGAAGAAAACGCGGAGCCGGCCGGCCGAGGGCAGGAACGGTCCCAGCATGGGCTGCGGATCCTCGCAGGCGGTGATCGGCCAGCGGCCCTTCTCGTGGCCCGTCGCCGGATCGAGGTTCACGAGCACGGCCAAGCGGGTGGTCTTGCCGGCGACCGGCTCCCGCGCCGCTGCCAGCACGCCCTCGTCGGTCACGAGGCTCGCGTCGAGCAGCTCCGCCGGACCATGCCGCCAGGACACCGTGCCCGTGGCCGCATCGATGCCGATCAGGTCGGCGGGGCCCGGCTGCGCGGAGCCGGCGGAGGCCACCAATCCGATGCGCTCGACGATGAGTTGGCCCTGCGCGACGCCGCGGAGCCGGCTCACCGACACGTCGTCGAGTCGCCAGAGCAGGCGGCCGCTCGCGGCATCGAGCGTCGCGAGTCCCGGCCCGCCCGGCAGCACGACATGAATCCGGCCATCGTGCACCAGCGGCGGCGACTGGGCGGTGAGCATCCACGAGGCATCGACCGCCGGCGGCAACCAGTGCTCGCGTCGCACCCACCGCACGCGGCCGTCACTGCCGCAGGCGATCACGGCCCCTCCGGCGGCCACGACGAAGAAACCATCCGTCCCCGTGATCTGGCAATCGCGGACCGCGTTCCAGCCGCTGCCAAAGGTCGCAAGCGGCGCCTCGCGAACGAGCCGCCCCGTCGCCGCATCGATTGACACAAGCGCGAGTACGGTGTTGTCTTCCACCTTGCGGGCGACACAGATCGCGAGCGTGTCGCCCTCCATAGGCAACGGATCCGAGACGAACTGCCGTTCGGGCGTGGAGGGCAGTTCCCAGGCGACCGTGCCGTCGGCGAGCGCCATGGCGGCGACGGCGGGCCCTGTCCGGCGGAGCCGCCGCACGTAGGCCCGCGCGCCATCGGCGACCGGCCGCATCGCCTGGCCGTGCAGGTCGTGGGCTCCCGCCGCGTCGCCGCCGAGGCCGGCCCGCCACTGCACCACGCCGGTCGCGGCATCGTGACTCGCCAGCTGAAAACGGTTCGACACGAGCATCCGGTCGCCGAGCGGGAGCACGGCGATCTGCCGCGACACCCAATCGATGGCGTGCGGCGGCCAATCGACGCCTCCTTGGGCGAGCGGCTGTGGGAGTGCGCCGGGATTAACGCCCACGTCCCCCTCGAGCCGGGCCTGCGGCACGGCGGTGAGCGCCATGGTCTGCGGAACCGCTGGCGGCGTCGGTGTCGCGGATGCCACCGCGGCGGTGCCGAGCCGGCGGGCAAGGTCGATACCATCGAGCGATCGCTTCGTGTGCTTCGCGTCGTCCTCGGGGAGCGCGGCCGCTGCCTGGTAGTGGTGGGTCGCCGTGGCGAATCGGCCGGCGGCCAGGCTGCGGTCGGCGAGCCAGAGATGGGCTTTGGCCGCGGCGCGCGTGCCGTGGAACTGCACCGTCGTCGCCTCGACGGCCGCCTCGTTGCCGGTGGCCGTCGCCTCCAGCACACGAAGGCCGGCGATCCGCTCGCGGTCTCGTCGCATGCTCTCGAGCAGGCGGGGCTCGTCCCGCATCGCCGTCGCCACCACCACCGGCAGCGACATGAAGAGGCGGGGGTCGCGGCGATCCGTCAGGAGATCGACCTGCCCATCGGCCGCGGCCGCGTCGAAGAGCCGGCAGGCATCCGCGAAGTCTTCACCGGCGAGGGCCGCGTTCAACTCGGCCTCCACGCTCAGGCTCTCCTTGCTCTGGGTGACGAGGAGCGGATGCCGCCACTCCGCTGCGAGGAGCGACGGCTTGCCCTCCGCCCGAGCCCGCGCGAGAGCGGTCGCCCAAGTGAAGAAGGCCTCGTTCGCCGGCTTGGCGGTGAAGCCAAAGAACTTGAGACGCTCGAGCAGTTCGATCGCCGCGGGCCACTCGCCGCGGTAGAAGAGCCCCACGATCTCGCGGCGGGCGAGCGGCTCGGAAAACGCCGTGAACGGCTGACCGCTGCGGAGCGGCGCCGAGAGCTGGTCGTGGCTGATCGTGGAGTAGCACCGCGGCTCGCCGTCCGCCGCCCGCCGCGCGCCGACCGCGTCAAAGAGGGCGGCCACCCGGGCCGCCGCGGCGGGGTCATCGGCGACCGGAGCGATGGCGAGGATGTCGTCGAGCAGATCCCGGCGTGCGGCCGGCTCCATCTCCATGCCGAGGCTCTCTCTGAAGAGGAAGCCCAGGAGATCGACTGCGAGATCCTTGGACGCACTGCCGGACAGGGCCTTGAGCCCGCAGGCACGCCGCCAGGCGCCGGGCTCCGCGGTCGGTGGCCGCGCGGCGTCGGCGGCGGCGAGCCATGCCGGAAGCGGCCCCTGCGGAGGCAGTTCCACGGCGGTGTCACGGAGATCGGCGGGGCAGAGTGATTCCAGCCGTGGGAATGTCGCCTGCTGCGCGGCGGCCACGGTGATCGACCGGGCCGACGGATGTTGCACCGCATGGACGCCGATCGCCGAGAACGGCGGCTGCGGCTCGGCGGCCATCATCCAGTGGTCGCCGTCGGCGCTCAGGTCGAGCCGCTGCACTCCGCCGCACTGACGGACACGCAGCCAGAGCGTGTCCTTCACGAACATGAGCGGCTGCGCGGCGGGCGGCTCCGGCGTTTCGATCGCCGAATCGTTCGGCGGCCTGCGCTGCACCTGCACGACGCCCGGCAGGTTCTTGATGGCGAGGCATGCCAGCACCGACTGCGGCGCGGACTTCCCGTCGCCGAAGATCAGGCCGGTGCCGGGCATCACGCCCTCGATTCGCACGACGACTTCCCGGAGGCCCGTCGCCTC
>CAZONY010000057.1:6409-11119 GCA_964581215.1 uncultured Chitinophagaceae bacterium
TAGGCGTGGGCGACCTTGCCGTGCTGGGGGACGCCCGTCGCCTCGGGCAGCGGCAGGAGTGACCAGGCGGGCTGCTTGTTTTCCTTGACGGCGAGCGTCGCGCTGCCGTCGTCGTGGACCGTGAAGACGGCGGACGGATCGCCACCGCGGACCCAGCGGTCGCGGGCGGGGGCGAGGAGGTCGGCGGCGGGCCGTGCCGCAGGCCTGCGGAGCGGCGGAATGGGCAGGGCGGCCACCAGCGCGATGTCACGAAACGTCACGGCCCCCTCGAGGATGACGTCGGTCGGCGGTCCGTCGAGCGGCGCCTCGACGAGCCGCACGTCGCCACGCGCGAGCGTGACGACGCCATCGTCGTAGCGGAGTTCAACGGCATGCATGCCGGCGGGAGTCGTGCGGATCGTGCGGCCGTCGTCGAGGCCGAGGGTGACGTATCCGGAGGGGAGTGGCTCGGCGTCCGACCGTTCGGTCGCCAGGGCGATCCAGCGCAGCGGCTGGAGGAAGGCATCGAACGTCACCCCCTTCCTGCCGCTCCAGACGTGGATCCGCACGCCGTTGAAGTCGGTCGCGCGCATCCGCAGCGCCGCCCCGGCGACGAGTGGCTGTTGCAGGCGGGCGATCCCCTCCAGCCGACCGCAGGGCTTGCCGTCGATCGGCTGTGACGAGAGCTTCAGCGGCACTCCGTCGATCGCGGCGAACCAGCGGCCGAGGGAGCGGTCGTCGGGCGTCACGTCGCCGTCGTCCGCCGGCGCGAAGAGGCCCAGTTCGCGGAATCGCCGGGGCGGCTTCGTGGGCTCCGCGACGGTGGGGGGCTGAGGTGCGGGCTCCGCGGGGGGCGGGGCCGGCGGCGGTTCCGGTGCGGGTATGTCGTCCGTGGCTGCCGGCGTCTCCACCGGGGCCGCCGGCGGAGGATCGGCTTCCCGGCGGGCCACCTGCTGCGGCGGCGGGCGATCCCGCCAGCCGCGGCTCGTGACGAGGGTCGCGAACACCGCCGCCACCACCCCGCAGACGACGAGCCCGTACCGTGTCCAGACGCCCACGGCCCGGGCCCGCCGCGCGGCGAGCCGGGCGAGCACCCGCTCCACCGACACCTGCGGCCGGCCGAGCGCCTGCGCGAGGTATTCCTCGATCCGAATCCGATCGGCCACCTCGCGGAGCAACTGCGGCGACCGGCGAATTGCGTCGCGCAGGGCCGCGCACTCCTCCGGCGAGAGGTCGGCGGGCGACTTCTCCTGAATCAGCGTGCGGAGTTCGTCGTCGGTCATCGTCATGCCTCCTCCCCGGCTTCGGCCACCACGGCCTGCCCGCTCTCGAGGCAACGCCGCACCGCCTGCCGCGCCCGATGCACGAGCAGCTTCACCGCCCCTTCGCTCCTCTTGAACCGCGTCGCGATCTCCTGCATCCGCAGGTCGTCGTGATAGTAGTGGTCGAGCGCCTGGCGGGCGCTGGGGCCGAGGGCTTCGAGACAGCCGGGCAGTTTCTCCATGACGTCGTCGAACGCGCTGCCATCGCTCCCGTCGGCCCCGGCAAGATCCTCGATGTCGAGACAGAGCGCCGTCCATGCCGTTTCCCGCCTCCGCCGCGCGGCCCGCGTATGCTCGCGGAGCACGTTTCGCGCGATGCCGAGCAGCCACGGCCGCATCGCCAGGGCCGTCGTGCCGCGTGGCACGGCCTTCGCCGTATAGATGCGGAGGAACACCTCCTGCCCGAGATCCTCGGCATCGGCCAGGCGGGCCAGCCGCGCCCGCAGGTAGCCGTGCACGACCTTTGCGTGTCGTTCGATGATCGTGGTGAAGGCGGCGTGATCGCCCCGTTGCGCCGCGGCGAGCAGCGCGGCGTCGTCTGCCGATCGATCGAGCGGAGGATTGTCCATGGACGATGCAGCCCGGAGATCCCGCGGCCTTCGGCTATTGCGGTGGCGGTGCGGCGGGGGCGCGAGGTTCGAGCACGGTGGCCGGAACGCCGAATTGCGGGTCGGCGTCGGTCGTGGCCGACAGTCGGAAGCGGCCGAGCACGTGCTGGCCGCCCTGCTCGTACCGCAGCACGATCTTGAGCCGCGTGCCCCCCGCGAAGCCGACTGGCTCGGCGAGGGTGAGGATCACGGCGGGGGAGACGCTCTTCGGCGCGCCGAGGATCGACCAGCCCGATGCGGGGTTCGCGTCGATGATGAGCTCGGGCCCGAAGCCGGCCTGGGCGAACGACGCGGCGGCGCGGGAAAACACGAGCGGCTGCGTGCGGGCGGGATCGGCGCGGGGGGTCGCCTCGGCCGCCACGGACTGCAGCACGAAGTTGCCGGTCGCCTGCCGGCCGGGGCCGCCGGCAGGGAGCGAGTCGTCGCGGAGAGCCTCGAGCCTCAGGCCGGTGATCCTGGCGAGGTCGGTGTCGATCTCGAGCGTGTGCACGTCCTTGTCGGCCGACGGACCGGCCGCGAGCACCGAGCCGTCAGCGAGCACCCGCAGCGTCGCCTTGCCCTCCGACGCCACCGTCGCCGGCGCAAGCGGCTGCCACCGTGTGCCCACAACGCCCGTCGGGCCGAGGGCCGTCCACTCGACGAAGCTCTTGTCGTCGCTCCCGGAGTGCACCACTTCCACATCGATGCCCCGGCCGACGAACCGGGCGAGGGGCAGGACGAACGGCAACACCGGCGGCCCGGGCCGGCGCTCCGGCACGTCGGCCGACGCCATGGTCTCGCCATCGATCCGGATCGAGAAGCGGCTTGGCGACGCCGCGGTGCGGGAGACGGCGACGACGAGATGGGGCTCTTCGGCCGGCACTTCGAGGCGACGGTGGAGCACCGTCTCGCGGCCCGCGGCGAGTGACTGCCGTAGCCACGCGGGCGTTTCCGCGGGAGCGAGAGGATCGACACCCGTGCGGATGGCGGGCTCGCCCTGGACCTCCCAATCCCGCCAGGCGGCGATCGTGGCGGAGAGCCGGGAGCGGACGGCGGCGGCCAGGGCGTCCGGGGAGAGCGACACGACCGGGTCGAGCCAATCGACGATGTCGCGGATGTCCTCGGGATCCGTGCCCTCGGGGCGACCGTCATGCGCCGCGTCGGCAACGAGGACGATCGCTGGCGGGGCCGCCGTCGCTGCCCCGAGCGGCAGAATTCCCGTCTCGGCCGGCTGGCGGCTGCCGACCAGAAAGTCGCTCTGCCAGAGCGGCTTCGTCGCGTCGCCGATATGCACGAAGGCCTTTACGCAGCCCCCCGCGCCGGCTGCGTCGTCGAGGCCCACGCCGCTGCGGAAGGCGGTCGCGAACGCAGGCAGCGGAAACGTCATCTCGCACCGCGCCTGCGTGCCAAAGCCCTGGCCGAAGGGAAGTCGGCCAGCCAAGAGCGGGCCGCCCTGCACGTTGCGATCGCGGTGCCAGGACCAGCTTCCCCCGAACGTGCCCTTGCGGACCACGTCGGTCGGCTCGATGAGAGACAGCGGCACCTCGTGGGACGCGAAGACGATCCGTCGCCAGATGGCCGCATGCGGCAGCCAGAGCGGATCGAGGCTCCACGCGGGCTGCGCGAGCAGGTGCCACGCCAGGGGATTGTTCGCGTCGCCCGTGCCACGGAGCGGTTCGGCGGCGCTGGTGACGACGAGCCCATCGTCGGTCTCGATTTGCGTGAGCCGCGCGGGCGGGCCCTGCGCCACCTGAGGCACGAGCCAGGCGAGCATCCGGGTGTAGTCGTCCCACGGATCCCGATTCGGCATGTGAATCTCGGCGATGTCGGCGAAGGCGAGCCGCTGCGGGCCCTCGTCGCCGAGCATGATCAGGCCCGCGCCCGAGAAACGCAGCGAGCGGAAGGCGATTGCGCGGCCATCCCGCCTGAGTATCGTGGCCGGGGCGGGGGGCGGTCCGGACCCGGGCACGAACACGATCCTTCTGACCAGGTCGCTCGCCACCCGCACATGATCGCGGGACGGACGGCCGGGCAGGTCGATCGCCGCGAGCGGGCGGACGAGCAGGTGCGGTGGGTCAGCGCGGCGCCAGTCATCGACACCGCTTTCGTGCGCCTCGACCACGCCGGGCAGGAGGTCGCCGCAGGCGAATTCCACGAACGGCCGGGCTGGCGCCGTGGCCGCGGGGCGGGCAGCCTGCCGCACGACCCACCGCACGGGATTCGCCGGATCGAACATCGGCTTGCCGCCCAGTTGCGGCTGCGAGGCCGGCGCGTTCCAGCCGGCGATGGGCACGCCGGTCACGCGGGTGCCGTCGGCGAAGAGGCCGTCCCAGAGCGGAGGGGCGGCCGAGGCGGTCGGGCCGGGACAGGCGGCCACGGCCAGCGAGCAGAGGATCGCGGCCGTGGCTGTGGTGGAGGGTCGCATGGTGCGGGTCGGAGCCGGGAGGGTCTTCCATCTATATGGCCGGAACGCCCATTCGGTAACGGAACGCCCCACAGCGGGAGGATGAGCCCCGGTTTTCCGGGCCTCGATCCCCTGCCCGGCGAACGTCGCCCGCTCCCGAACCAGCGGCCTGGTCGCGCACTGGCTCGGGAAAAGAGGATACAATACGCTCTGCAAGACGAGCCGCGGCGGCGACCGTCGCCTGGCCGAGAGCCACCCATCGCCGCCACGAAGGCTGCCATGTCGTCCACCACGAGAGACCAGCGCGGGTTTTGGCCCGTCGCCGCGGCCGCCGCCCTGCTGATGGCCTGCGGCCTGGGAGCGGCGGACGAGCCGAAGGACGGCCCCAAGGCCCGCGACCAGTTCCAGACCGCCCGGG
>CAZONY010000058.1:0-10975 GCA_964581215.1 uncultured Chitinophagaceae bacterium
CAAACTCGTGGATGATCTTCGTGACGCCCAATGCCACGGCCAGATAGAGCCAGTTTCCGGCGGCAAAGAACTGGTGAAACTCCGGCAGCTTCGAACGGAAGACGTCGAAATTGACGAGCACCAGCAGGAGGGCGCTGATCGCCAGCAGGGCGGCCGCCACGAAGGCCGGCGGCGAGAACAGCCAGCCGAACCAGGGATCGAGCCGCTCCAGCAGCCGGTCGGGGTCGATGCCGCGAAACCGCATCGACATGATGTTGGAGAGCCAGGCCACCCACTGCTTCCGCCGCTCGAAGAGCTGCGGCCCCTGCCCCGGCCGATCGCCGATGACGAGCCCCGAACGGTGGAGCGTGGCGATGAACCGGGCCAGTTCGTCGGCCGTGATCCGCCGCGGCGGAAACTTCGCCTCGAACTGTTCCTTGAGCTGCTCGAGGCTCGCCTTTCCGTCGAGCATGTCGAGAAGGGCGTATTCCTCCGGCCGGAAGCGGAAGTAGTGGAGCGAGATTGGGTCTTTCACCACGAACCAGGCCTGGCCCTGGTAGACCTGCCGGTTGGTGACGATGTCGCCCCGCCGTCGCAGGCCGACAGGCCGCGTGGTGCTCGAACGAAAGGCGTCAGCAGTGGACATGAGGTGGGGGCTTCCGCACCATCCCCTACTTCTTGTGGACGGGGGCCAGCGGGCTCTGCTGCGAGTGGATCGTCATCGTCGCCGTCTGGCCGGCCCGCAGCAGCCAGCGATCCTGCCCCGCCGTCTGCCGGTTATCCACCTCCGCCACGACGCGGAAGTTGTTGCCCGCCTGCACCAGCGGGCTCGTGAAGACGATCCGCCCCTCGAACGCTTCGCGGCGACCGCCGGCCACCTGCACCTCCACCGTGACCGGCCGGTCGCGGACATCCTCCGCATTCCACTGGCCGGCATTCACGAAGCCCTCGACGCGG
Organism: uncultured Chitinophagaceae bacterium; assembly: GCA_964581215.1. GTDB lineage: Bacteria > Planctomycetota > Planctomycetia > Pirellulales > UBA1268 > CACORA01. The sequence continues at coordinate 937 of CAZONY010000058.1, forward strand.
AGCTTGTCGATGCGGACCACGTGGGCCAGCGGATCGCCCGGCTGCATCCATTCCCCCTGGTGCGGAAAGATCTGCACCACCACGCCATCCAGGGGCGACTTGATCAGCCTCCGCTCGACCGCGTTCTCCGCCGCCTCGAGCTCCACCCCCTTGCTGGCGGCAGCGAGCACGCTCATCCGTTGCTCCAACCGCGCCTGCTCGATTTGAAGCTCGCTTTTCTGCTCGTTGAGTTTGAGCCGGTTGCGTTCCACCTCCGTGACGCTGCCCGGAACCTTCGTGTGCGATTCGAGGGCCTTCATGTGTTCGGCCTCGGCCACCTTCTCCGCCGCGATCGAATAGCGGATATCGACGTCGCTTTCCGCCTTGGCAACGGCCTGATCGTGCTCCGCCTTCGCCTTCCGCTTCTCCATCTGCGGCTGGTTGTCGTCGATCCGGGCGATCATCTCGCCGCTGCGGACGGCATCCCCCTCGCGCACGGCGAGTTCCAGGAGCACGCCCGCCTCGCGGGCCGGCACCTTCGCCTCCTCGACGAGCGAGACGAGGCAGTTGGCCAGCACCGGCTCGGATGGCTCGGCGGCCAGGGCCGGAGCGGCCAGGCCGATCGTGAGCGACAGGACGGCGACGAAGTGGGGCATGCGCATGTGAGTTTCCTACCAGAGCCGGAAGAAGACCTGCGACTGGATGAAGGCCAGCACGTCGTGAAACCAGACGAAGCCCAGCGACCGCTTGCCGCAGTTCACCCGGGCCGTCACGCTCGCCCCCGCCCCGAGCTCCTCTTTCTCGTGCCGCGTCGGATCGATCGTGACCCGCACGAGCACCGTGTTGCCCTGCTCGCCGCGAACCTCGGCCTGCTCGTGAATCTCCTTCACGCTGCCGTAATGCCGCGTACCGGGATCGGTGGCGAGAATGTAATCCACCTCGAGCTCGCGGCCCGCCCCCAGCGCCTGCTCGGCAGCGCGGTTGACGTAGCCCACACGGTCGTCGGGCATGTGGATCTCCAACTCCCAGGGGCCCGTCTTGTCGGCCACCCGCATGAGCACCTGCCCCTTTTCCACCGGCCGCAGCAGCAGGCGATCACGAACCTGCCAGGTCACGATCACCCCATCGATCGGGCTGCGGACCTGCAGATCTTTCTTCTTCGTCTCGTAGAGCGCGAGCTGTTGGGCGAGGCTCTCGATCTCCCGCTCCAGCTGGGCCGCCCGACCGGCCATCCGGGCCCGCTCGTCGGCCGTGATCTTCGTATCTTCGAGGATGCCCCGTCGCGTCGCCACCAGCTGCTCCTCGCTCGACGCCTTGCGGCCGAGGACGTCGGTGATGGCCACCTCGAGATCGGTGTTGCGGAGCGTGGCCAGCAACTGCCCCTCCCGCACCTCGGCCCCGTGATCGAGGCTCGTCTCCAGCCGCTCCACCACGCCGTCGATCTCGGCGAACACGTCGCGGCGGTGCAGCGGCTCGAGCGTGCCCTTTCCTTCCAACCGCAGATCGGCCGGGATGAGAATGAGCGCCGCTACGGCGGCGACGGCCGAGATGGCCGCCAACACCGTCCGGGGAAGGTTCCGGGCCGTCGTGAGCACCCGCGATTTGCCGAGCAGATTGAGCACCGAATACAAGGGCAGGCTCGTGTGGTCGAGGGCGTTGGAAAGCGCCCCCTTGCCATGCTCCGCCACGAGTTCCACGCGGGCCCGCTTGCCACCGTCGAACGTGGTGGCCGTGAACCACTCCGCCACCAGCGCGCCGATCGGTTCGGCCGTCTGCTTCGGCGCCGCCTCCGCCTTGGCCACCGCCACGGCATCCACGCCTCCCGGCTTCACCACCGGCGTGGGCCGCGGCTTCTCCAGCGGAATGATGGCCAGCGCCGTGGCGTGCGACTCGTCGATGTAGTTTTCCAGCTCCTCCTCGATCTGCGGCGGCAGCTCGCGGCTGGCATCGGGATGCCAGAGCGGATCACCCGCCTTGGCCACCACGCCCACGAGCGTCTCGATCGCCTGCACGGCCGTGGCCCGCCGCTCGACCGATTCCTGCCCGCTCACCGCCTCCAGCCGCAGCTTCCGCCGCCGCCGCACGAGCACGCTCACGCGGTCGCAGCCGATGATCCGCCGGGCCTCGTTGGCCAGCACGAACGCCGTGGCGATCGGATCGAGCGTCTCGTGCACCGCGCGGCTGAAGCGATCCACCTGCGCGAGCGTGGTCTGCTGGGCGTCGAGCGTGCGCAGCTGCCGCCGCTCCAGATACCCGCCGGCCACCGCCGACACCTGATCGAGAAACTTGAGATAGCCCTGCTGGACGGCGATCTCGTTGGGATGATGAAACACCTCGAGCAGACCGGCCCGCTCACCCGCGCGGTTGACGGGTGAGGCGATGACGAGCAGGTCGGTGGGGTTCGCGGCGACGACCTTGCCATCGGGCCCCTCGAGGGCGGCGCGTGGCGGCACGATGAGGCCCGTGGGACTCCCCACGAGCGTCTGCACGAGCTGCCCGTGAGCCTGCTGCGATTCCGGGGCGTCGGTGAGCCCCGTGCCTTGCATGCCGCCGTGGCATACCGGCTCGAACCGCCCCTGGTCGCCCACCAGCCACACCAGCCCGGCCACGGCCCCCATCGCCTCGAGCACCCGGTCGAGCAGGCCGCGGAAGAAATCCGCCTCGGCCATGTCCGACCGCGAGAGCGCCTCGATCTCCTCGACGAGCGCACGGATCTGCTGCCGCGCCTCCTCGACGGAATGGGGATCGACGGTGCTCATACAAGTGCCACGAAGCGAGGGTCAGCCGCGGTCCGGGGATGGTGCGGCCGGAAACACATCCGCGATCAGGCCCGGGCCTGCGGCACGACCCGCTTCTGGACGTCGGTCTCGAGCGGGCCAAACGCCTGCTCGTGACGCTGCACGGCCATGACGAGCGCCGCGGCGAGCCGCTTGGCGGTGTAGAAGTTGACGATGATCCGCTGCGTGAGCTGGATCGTCTCGGGCGACGTGCCGCCGACCTGCTTGTTGAGGCCGAAATCGACGATCAACTCCTCGGGCGTGCCGGTGACACGGCAAAAGTTGGCGTAGGTCGCCACGATGTGCGACTCATCGACCGGCACCGCCATCTGCTCGGCGGCGGGGCTTCTCTTCTCATCGGCCATGAAAGACTCCTGCTAGGGCTTGGGAAATCAAAAAACCGGCACATGCCGACCCATATCGGCATCACACCGCGCGACCGACGAGTATACCGCCCACCCCCTGATGGGGCCATGCGCAGCTGCCACGCGGCCTGTGCCGACCGATACGCAGCCCGCGCGGTTTCGGTTCACCCGCTGCCGTGCCGGCGGAGCCAGTCGGCCGTCGCAAACCGGCGCATCACCGCCGCGAACGCCCGCCATGCATCCCGCCGCCATGGTCCATCGTCATCGGGGGCGGTGACCACGAGCCCCTCGAACGTGAGCCGACACGGCCAGCCCCGCGCGGCAGCCAGGTGGTCGAACCGCTCGGCGATCCGCAGGGCCCAGGCGGCACCGAGCGTCTCCCGCAGGGCCAGAAACGGCGGGTCGATGGCCGCCGCCAGAGGATGGATCGTCCGCGACGACGGCCGCCGCCGTCCCGCCCGCCAGCCCTGGCAGCTCGCGAGCACCGCCCCCGACGCCGCGGCGACCGTCGCACCGCAGTCGATGGCCGGCGACGCGATCACGCTCGCCATCTGGTCGGCCGTGGAACAGCCGGGCAGGAAGGGCCGCATCAGCACGAGCTGGCCCGCGGCGACGAGCGTGGCGGCCAGCGCCCGCCGCGTGCCGACGAAGTTCATCCAGCCGATGGCCACCAACGCGACCATGAGCCACGCGGCCAGCACGTGCACCGACGGCAGGCTCCCCGGCATCGCGAACTGGGCGGGCCCCACCGGCAGCACGAGCACCACCGCGAGCGTGCCCACGATGAATTGCCAGACACCGTGCTGCGGCCGCTTGGCCCCCAACACCGCCATCGCCGGGCAGAGCGAGAGGGCGACCACGGCCAGTCGCACACAGGCCGCCGGCCCAGGCTCGACGAGCCCGCCTCGCGCCCGCAGGAGCATCTCGCCGGCAAGCGCGGCCCAGGCACCGACGCCCCAGGCCGCCGCCGGCACGGCCGTCGTGCCGCGCACGAGGAACACTCCGACGAGCGTTGCCACGGCACCGAGGACGGCCGCCGACAGCGAGATCGTGATGCTCAGCATGCCGCCAGCCTATCCGGCCGACGCACGGCACGGCATCCCGCGCCACCGATCAACGCGAACGACGCTCACCGCAGGATCGTGTCGGGGGCCACCCGCGACGCGTTTTCGGCCACGGCCACGCGGCGGGTGTATTTCTCGGGAGCCGCGGTAAACGCGCTCAGCGTCTCCGCCGACGAGAAGAGATAGACGCGGGAGTCGAAGGTCAGGCCATACCGGCGGTCGCCCGGCACCTGCCGGCCGGCATCGAGGGCCAGCACGGGATCGTCACCGGCAAGAACCGGGGCGTAGCGGTCGGGCGCGGCGAGAAAGGCCTGCTGCTCCATCGGACCGGCAAACAAGTACGTGCGCCCCCGGTGACGCGCGCCCCACTGGGCATTGCCCTCCACCCACGCCCCCTTCTCCACGAGCGAGACGGGACAGCATCCATCGAGGCCGACCAGCTGGCCGACGGAGGAAACCGATGCCGAGCCGGACGGAGCAAGATCGGCCGGCCGGGTGGGCATCAATTGCTGCGGCGCAGGCACGGGAGCCTCGTCGGCTTCCGGCGGCTTCGGCGCAGGCTTCTTGAACATCGCGGCGGTCGATTCGAAGAAGGCTGCAAGCGGCTTTTTGGCCGCTGGTTTTTCAGCGACAGGCGGGACGGCCGGCGCGGGGAAAGCGGTGACCGGATAGGAGGCTGCTCCCGGCGCAAGGCCGCCGACGGGAGGCAGGGATGAGGGGGCAGACGCCGTCGCGTAGGCACCGGGCGGCACGCTCGTCGCGCCCGGCGGGACGAAACCGGTGGATGCAAACCCCGCCGGCTGGCCTACGGCCTGCGGCAGCGCCGCCGAGATCGGGGCCGACCCGGCCGCGACCGGCCGGCTGCCCTGCCGCGTGGCGGCGGCATATTGAATCGCCCGCGCGGCATAGGCGACGAAGTCGGCCTTCGACTCCGAGCACTCGAACCGGAAGAGCAACTGTTCATTGGCGTCGATGACACACGCCGTCGGCATGTTGGTGACCTGCAGCCGCCGGGCCAGTTCGGGATTCATGTCCACATCAAGGCGGACGGCCTCGAAGCAGGCCGACACCACCCCGACCGCCTCCGGCGTCGCCAGCGTCGTCTGCACGAACTGGTCCGAGGCCTCGCTCCACGATGCCGTGAAGATCAACAGCAGCGGCCGGTGCGACACCGCCGAAGCGTTCTTGGCCGCGGCGAGATTATCGTGCCACGGAATACCCGCCAGGGCTTGATCCGCGGCGACGACGGCCAGCGCCGCGGCGAGCAGCAGGCGGGCGGTCAAACCTTTGAGAGCGGTGTGGTTCATGGCTCGATGGACCGAATCGGATGGGGTTCCTGAAGCCGCCGGGATTCCGGGCTCGGAGCCCGATCTCGAACGGCCTCCCTAGCAATCGGCTCGCGGGGTGGAAGAAGTTTTGACGAAAAAACCGATCGCGCCGGTTTTGTCAGATAGAGGGTGGCTTCACGAGGCCCGGGCACGCTCGCGCGGCACAGCCCCGACACACCGGGAAGCCCTGGTAAGCAGGGAAGCCTGGAGAACGTATCGATCTCCCGAACGGCAGATTTCTCGCAACTCCGACGACCCGGCGATCCGATACATCCTCCGAATCTCCTCCACGAGGAATGCATGATGCTCTTCGGAACACCCCCGCGGCCCGTCCTGACGCTCGCCCTGCTGATGCTGGCCGCCTGCCCGATCCAGGCCACGCTGGCCGAGGCTCCGTCGCTCCCGGGCTCCATGGCCGGCGGCCACTCCGTGCCCTGGCACCACGACATCGCGACGGCCCGCGCGGCATCAGCGGTGAGCGGCCGCCCGACGATCGTGATCTTCACCGCCCCCTGGAACGAGCCGTGCAACCGGTTTGAGGCGGCCGTCAGCCGATCGATCGAGGCGACCACGCTCCTGGGCGCGTGCTTCGAGCCGGTCCGCATCAACGTGTCGGAAGACCCCTGGACCACCCGCCGCATGGGCGTGTCGAACGTGCCCGCGGCCTGCATCGTGAATAATGGAGAGGCCGTGCTCGTGCGGTTTGACTGCCCGCAGACCTCCGAGGGCTTCGTCGCCGCCCTCTGCAAGGCGTCGCGGGATGCGGCCCTCGGCGCCGCGACGCCCCAAGCGCAGGCTCCGCTTCTTGAGGAATCGGCCGACGCGGCCGCCCCCGCGGGCGACAGCCCCGTCTCCGGAGGACGCGAAGCCGCCACTCCCGTGAATGCGGAACTGCTCGGGCTGGAGGGCTTCTGCCCGGTCTGCCTGGTGACCCGCCAGTCTTGGATCGAGGGCAACTCCCGGATCACCGAGATGCACAACGGCCAGACCTACTGCTTCGCCGGCGAGGCCGAGCGGCGGGCCTTCCTGGCCAACCCCGAGTGGTACGCACCCGCGCTCGGTGGAGACGATGCCGTGCTCGCCGCCAAGCAGGGCGTGATCGTGGCGGGCCGACGGGCCTACTCGGCCGCCTACAAGTCGCGACTCTATCTCTTCGCGTCGCCGGACACCCGGGACGCGTTCGTGGCCAGCCCGGACGAGTTCGTCCGCCGTGCCCAAATCGCCCGCGGAACCACGCCCGGCGGGCGGGTGATTCGCTGAAGCGCCCCGGGCCGCTCCTGCCGGTTGCACCGGTCGGGGGAACCAGGCGGGAGTCACTGAGCCGGGCCCGCGCCGGCAGCCGATGAGAAACCGCGAAGGACGCCGTGGCCGGCATCCTCCAGCGGAACCAGCGCATGCTTCGGATTCTTCCTGCGACGGTGCGGGGCACCGTGCGCGCGGCCACGGCCCTGGGCCTCGCGGCCTTGTTCGCCGCCGCCGACGCCCGTCCAACCCGGGCCATCGAGATGTTCACGTACTACGGTGACGGCAGCCGCATCGGGCTGCCCAGCCTCGAGGTGCCGGTCGAGGCCTATCCGGGCATCCCGCTCCGCAGCGACCGCCTCCGCGCCCGGCGCCGGGCGCAGCGGAACCCGGGCCAGCCCGTGCGGGTCGGCCCTCCCGGCGGCATCACGATTCGCGCCCTGCCGGAAGGCCAGCCGATCCCGGCCCCCCGCCCCGTCGCCCCCTGATCGGGAAGGGGGCCATCCGCCCGCCTTCGGCCGTTCCAAAATCTGCTACCGTACCCATCTGCGAGGGCCGATGCCGGCCCGCGGACCTGGTGGGTGCCATGCATGCTCGGGGCGGTGTTCGAACGTGAAGTGCGGATGGTGCCGCGGAACCGGGGCCTGGCGATCGCCCGGGCGGTCTACGCGGGCACGCTGCTGGCCATCATCGCCACCTGCTGGCTGGTGATGACCGGCACGCAGTCGATCACCACCGCCGGCGACACCGCCCGCTTCGGCGCCACGCTGATGCGGATCCTCGCGCCGCTCCAGCTCACGCTGGCGATGCTCGCCGCCGCCATGACCAGCGCCGTCTCCGTGAGCGCCGAAAAGGACCGCCGCACGCTGGAGCTCCTGCTCATCAGCCGGCTCACCGACGCGCAGCTGGTGGTCGGCAAGCTCGTGGGCAGCCTCGTGCGGGTGCTCTTGCTCCTGCTCTCGGCGGTGCCGATGTTCGCCCTGGCCGGCCTGTTCGGCGGCATCACGCCGGAACAGCTGGCCCGCGTCTTCATCGTGACGGCCGCCGCCTCGCTGGCCGCCGCGAGCATCGCCACGACCGTGGCCTTCTGGAAGGAGACGACCTTTCAGACGCTCGCCATCACCGCCTTCGCGCTGGTCGCCTGGATCGCCGCCGGGGAGATCGCCACGGGGCTGCGGGGCCCAGCCGCGGGCGAAGCCCTCTCCCCCGCCCGGGCGCTCTTCGCCGCCCTCGGCCCGGCCGGCGGCCGGGCCTACCTGCCCTTCCTCGGCAGCTGCGCGGCCGTGATCGCGGCCGCCAACCTCATCGCCGTCACGCAGGTGCGGCGCTGGAACGTGGCTGTCGAGCGCCGCACGGAGCCGGCCGGCACGGCGGCCTCGGCGGCGGGAGGCCGGCGGGAGTCGCGGGTCGTCTGGGCCAATCCGATCCTCTGGCGGGAGATCTGCACGCGGGCTCACGGGCGGCGAATCGTGTTCGTGCGGATCGCCTGGTTCCTGCTCTTCGCGGCGGCCGTGGCGGGCATCGTGACGGAGGCCCGCTCCCCGCGGCCCGACCGGCTCGCGGTGGCCATCGCCGTGATCCCGATGGCGCTGGCCAGCCTGCTGGCCGTGACGGCGCTGGCCGTGACGAGCATCACCACCGAACGCGATCGCGGAGCCTTCGACGTGCTGCTGGTGACCGACCTCGAGCCGAAGGAATTCATCTGGGGCAAGCTGCTGGGCGTACTCGTGGTGGCGCGGGAGATCGTGCTGCTGCCGCTGGTGCTGTGCGCCGCGTTGGTCGTGAGCGGCATCGCCTCGATCGAGGACGGCCTCTACCTGGCGCTCGGGATGGCCATCCTGCTCTTCTTCTCCGCCGTGCTCGGGCTGCACATCGGTCTCTCCTATCCGGCCTCACGGCCGGCCATCGCCGTGGCCCTGGGCACCGTCGCCTTCCCGTTCGTGGCCGTGGCGACGGCGATGCGGATCATGGTGGCGTTCGGGGCGAGCTTCGAGCTGCAGCTGGCGCCGTTCCTGGCGGTGATCGTCGGCGGCGCGGTGGGCCTCTATGCGGCGCTCTCGGCGCGGAATCCCTCGCCGGCCATCGGCTGGGCGGCGGCGATCCTGCCCGCCCTGACGTTCGTGGGGATCACCGGGTTTCTGCAGGGCAACTCGCTGCAGGTGCTGCTCGTGGCGGCGGCCGCCTACGGCTTCGCCACGCTGGCCCTGCTCGTGCCGGCCATCGGCGCGTTCGACCTGCTCACCGGACGGACGAGTTCGTGAGCGCCGCGATGCGTTCGGCGGTGTGCGGCGAGGCGTCGCCCCGCTCACGGGCGCGGCGGTAGCTGGCCACCGCGTCGGCCGGCCGGCCGAGCGCCTCCTGCGCCAGCCCCTCGAGCACGAGCACGTCGGGCGGAATCTGATTCGGGCCGTAGGTCTCCCCGAGGATCGCCAGCGTGGACAACGCCCGCTGCGGGCGATCCAGCCGCCGATAGACCTCCGCCGTGTCGAGCAGCACGGCCCGGTCGTCGGGCTTCACGGCGAGGGCCCGATGGAAGTCGCCCAGCGCGTCCTCGGGCCGGCCGCGGGCCAGCGCGACCTGCCCGTGGAGGTGCCAGGCCTCGGCCGAATGCGGCGCCTCGTTCACGGCCGTGTTCGAGAGCCTGTCGGCATCGTCGAGCAGGCCGAGCTCCATCGACATCCGCCCCCCTTGGATGCAGAGATCGAGATCGCCCGGCGAGAGCTCCAGCGCCCGCGTGATCTGCGCGACGGCCTCCACCTTCGAGCCCCGCTTCCAGAGCACGTCGGCATAGTGTTTGCGGGCGTCGATGTCGGCGGGGCACTTCTTCACCGCCTGCTGCAGCAACGCCTCGGCCCGCACGAGATCCTGCGTGTCGGCGGCGCAGAGCCCCTGGTTGCACAGCCGGCGGGCCGCGGCCAGTTCCTCGGGCACGGGATCGCGGCGGGGCATCAGCCGGCAGCCGGCCCCGGCAAACGCGACGGCCACCGCCGCGCCGACGAGCCCGCTGCGCAGGAGCCGACCGCGATGAAATGAGAAGCCGGTCACGCGCACGAAGTCCCCGGGGGATCGGAAACTGTAGAGACCACCGGCCGTCGGCTCAACGGCCGCTGGCACCCCCCTGTCCTTCCCGGACGATCTGTCTTGCCGCCGCAGCCGCCACGCCCCCGAACCGCCCTTGGCCTATCTGTCCGTGGAAAAAGTCAACCATGACCTTTTTTCCTCGTTCATGGCCATCGCATCCTGCTCTGGCAGACGTGTTCCACAGCCTGCTATCCCTCTCCCCA